>CAZBOK010000004.1:0-39723 GCA_964493525.1 uncultured Phycisphaeraceae bacterium
CCACGAGCTCGAGGATCTCGGCGTACTCGACGCTCAACGTCGACGCCGCGGTCGCCGCCGCGCTCTCAGCGAGGCCGACGGCGTCGGGCGTCGCGATCGCGCGCAGTCCGAGCTGCGCGACCGCCTCGTGGTGCAGCACGCGCGCTTCGAGCGACTCCGCGGCTTCGCGTCGCCGGCGCGCGCTGCGGATCGCGAACACGAGGCTCGCGGACGCCTCGATCGATGCGGAGAGATCGCGCAAGAGACCGCCGCCGTAGCCGCCCTTGCGGTTCGCGAGGCCGATCACGCCGATCAGCTCGCCGCGGTGGTGCAGCGGCACGCCGAGGAACGTGTTCAGCGGAGGGTGCCCGGGCGGGAGGCCGCCGCGCCGCGGATCGTTCGGCGCGTCGTCGGCGATCACCGGCTTGCCGGTCGTCACGATCTCGCCGACCAGCGTGCGGAGGTTGTGGAACTCGAGTCCGGTCGGGGCGCTCTCCGCGAAGAACCGCCGCGTCTCCTCGTCCCACGCGATGTTCGTGATCGCGATCGCCTTCGTGTACGGCACGCCGTCGGCGTCGCGCGGCACCTCCGCCACGAAGCCGTATTCGCTGTCAGTCGCCGCGATCAGGTGCTGCAGGAGGTTGTCCGCGACCAGCCGCGGGTCGGTCTCGTCGAGGAACTGGCGCTGAATCGTCCGGATCGCTTCGAGAAGATGCGCGCCGCGCGAAGACATGGACGGATTCTACGCGTCGCCGCAGTTCATCGCGCGATGCGGAGATTCGTCACGGCACCGCGATCGAGCGGTATCTCCCGTTGCCCATCGTCACCGCCTCGTCGTGCCCCGGGCCGCCGATCAGCAGAACCGAGCCCGCGACGCCGTAGTTGTCCGCGTCATTCCCGGTCGCGTTCGGGTTCGCGATGTTCGCGAGCAGCGAGTCGTCGCCCGATCCGCCGTTCACCTGCACGTCGTACACCGGCTCGTCGACCGACGAGTTCGCGCACGCGAAGTTGACGAAGTCCTCGTCGGCGCCGCCGTCGAGCCGTGCGCGGAGTCTCGCGGTCGCGAGCTGCGGGAAGTCGATCGCGTTCGGCGTCGCGACGTTGAACGAGATCAAGTCGTCGCCCGATCCGCCGCGCGCGTCGAACTCGAGGCTTCCGTTCAGCACGCGGCTCACGACGTTCTCGGACGGCTGCAGCAGGATCCCGTCGTCGCCGTCGCCGCCGTCGATGTCGCAGCGAATGTGCGCGGCGGAGTCGGTGTCGAGGCCGGCGAGGATCGAGTGGAACTCGTCGTCGCCGTCACCGAGGTCCGCGTCGATCGAGAACTGCGCGCCGTCGTGCAGGAAGTACGGGAGTCGCAGCAGGACGAGATCCCGACCGCCTCCCGCGTCGACGCCGAGCTCGACCGAACCTTCGCTGATCGCGCAATCGAGATCGAGCTCCAACTCGTCGCGACCGGACCCGCCGTTCACGTCGAATCGCAGGAGCGATGTTCCGGTGATCCCGATCGGCGCCGCGTCGACGACGAGCGAGTCCTTGCCCGCGCCGAGATCGATCTCGAAGAAGCGCCGCGCTCCGTCGGCGAGCATGTCGGGGTTGTCGGGCTCGATCGTCAGCACGTCGTTCCCCGACCCGAGGCGGATCTCGACCGTCTCGATCGGCCCCGCGAAGTCGATCGACGGATCCGCGATCCCGATCTGTCCGTCCGCGTCGCCGTCCCACCGCACGCGGACCATCGATGACCCGGAGAGGTCGGCGACGTCGACCACGTTGCGTTTCCGGTTCCCGACGATGAGGAGGTCGGCGGAACCGTTGCCGTCGAAGTCGCCCGTGGTCACGGTCACGCCGCCGGGGCCGGCGGCCAGCGTTGTCGACAGCAGGAATGCGGACAGGAGCATCGTTTCCTCCGGAGGATCGATTCGAGCGGGGGCGCGGTCGATTCGCGCGCGGTCCGGGGCGAACGCACCCATCGTGCCGCGCCATCACGAGCGCGAGAAGTGCTCCGCGAGCAGCGCATTCAGCCGCGCCGCGTGCTCGATCGGAGCGCCGTGCGCTCCGTCGGCCATAAGGACGAATCGCGCCCCCGGGATGCAGTCTGCGATCTTCCGGCCGAGTGCGGGAGGCGCGACGAGATCGTGCGCGCCGCTGACGACGAGCGTCGGGACGCCGGCGAGCTCCGCGAGCCGCGCGGTCACGTCGTGGCGGCGCAGCGCGGCGATCTGCGCGTGGACGATCGGATCCAGGTCGGCGAGGTCGTGGCCGAAGATCGGCACGAGCCGCTCCGCGAGGGCGTCCTGCTCGGCGGTCGACGCGGGGACGTCGCGCAGCACGAGCCGCAGGAACGCACGGCGCCGCGACCGCCGCGGACCGAGCACGCGCAGCAAACCCAGCCACGCCAGCTTCGCCGAGAGCGGAGCGACGTCCTTCCCGCGCGCGAACGTGCACAGGAGCGCGAGGCTCCTCACGCGTGCGCGTGCCGCGAGCGCGAACTCGAGCGCGATGATCCCTCCCATCGAGTGCCCGACGACGTGCGCGGCGTCGACGCCCGCCGCGTCGAGGACGCGCCCGACGTCCTCCGCCATCTGCCCGATCGACAGCGCGCACCCGCGCGGCACGCTCTTCCCGACGCCGCGGTTGTCGAACTGGATGCAGCGGTAGCTCGCGGCGAGCGCGTCGATCTGCGGCGACCAGCCGTCGCCGTGCAACCCGACGCCCTGGATCCACACGACCGGCGGGCCGGCTCCGCGCGCGCGCCACGCGATCTTGCATCCGCGGTGCTCGATGGTCGATGCGTCGTCCACGCCCGGTCCTCCGCTTGCTCTCGCGCCGCTACGATCCCCGCCGATTCCACAGAGGAGGTGCGCGATGAGCGAGAACTGTTGCGGTCCCGGGGAGACGTGCGGCCCGGAGCCGTCGCGCGCTTCCGCCGTCACGCGGCGCGCGTTCCTCGGAGCGTCTTCGCAACTCGTCGTGCTCGGCGCGCTCCCGCTGCGCGCGTTCGCCGGCCCGTTCCTCGCGCGCACGGCCGACGAGTTTCCGATCCCCGCCGACAAGCAGCTCGATCCGCACTGGTTCGCGTCGTTGCGGGCGCGCGGCGCAGCGACCGTGTATCGCAAGAGCGAAGGCGAGCTCGACTTCATCGGGATGCCGATCGGCGGCATCTGCACCGGCCAGCTTTACATGGGCGGCGACGGCCGGCTCTGGCTGTGGGACGTCTTCAACGTGCCGCCGCAGAACGGCTGCAACGACAGCGGCGGCGCGCACTACGCCAAGCCGATGAAAGCCGCGTCGCCGCTCGAGTTCGCGTTCCGCATCGCGCGCCACAGCATCGATGCGACCCAGATCTCGACCTTGCCCGGCGGCGACGAAGTCGAGTTCCGCGGCGAGTACCCGATCGCGTCGATCGACAGCCACCGCGGCGCCGACCCGTTCCGCGTCACGATGGAGGCGTTCTCGCCGTTCTGCCCTCTCGACGCCGATTCGTCCGGACTGCCGGCGACCGTGTTCGAGATCACGGTCCGCAACGAAGGCTCGACCGCCGCGAGGGCGACGATCGAGGCGCGGCTCGAGAACGCCATCTGCAAGTGGAGCGACTCGCTCGGCCGCTTCACGCGCACCAACCGGCCCGCGATCACGCCCGGTTTCACGCTGCTCACCTGCGAGGCCGCGCCGGGGGAAGACCAGCGCGAGCGCCGCGACGACCTGCCGCTCGACGATTTCGAGCGCGACGACTGGGCCGGCTGGACCGCGACGGGCGACGCGTTCGGATCGGGGCCGATGAAGCTCGCGGACGTCGCGAGCTACCAGGGCGACGTCGCCGCGCACGGCGATCATCTGGTGAACACGCACGAGACGCGGACCGGCGACGACGTCGTGAAGGCCGACCAGCACGTCGGCACGCTCACGAGCCGCGTCTTCACGATCGAGCGCCGTTTCCTCTCGTTCCGCATCGGCGGCGGCAACCATCCCGGCAAGACCTGCATCAACCTCGTCGTCGACGCGAAGATCGTCCGCACGATGCCGGGCCGCAACGAGGACCGCATGCACCTCGCCGACTTCGACGTGCGCGATCTCGAAGGCCGATCGGCGCAGCTGCAGATCGTCGACGAGTTCGCCGGCGGCTGGGGGCAGATCAAGATCGACGACATCGTGCAGACCGATCGGCCGCGCGGCATCGCGAACGATCCGCGCGGGATCCCGGACTTCGGATCGATGGCCGTCGCGCTCCTGCAGGGCGGCGGATCCGCGGGCGGCGAGGACACGGCGGACGGCTCGTTGCCGGTCGGCTCGGTCGCGCGGAAGTTCGAGCTCGCGCCGAACGCGTCGGCGACGTTCCGCTTCGTGGTCGCGTGGCACTTCGACGCGCTGCAGTGGGACGCGCTGCGCTTCATCCCGAAGATCGAAGAGCGCCGCCGGCACTACGGATCGCGCTTCTATCACGCGCGCGAGGTCGTCGAGTACGTCGCGCAGAACTACGACCGGCTCGCGTCGACCACGAAGGCGTGGCGCGACGCGTTCTACGGCTCGAGCCTCCCGCACTGGTTCCTCGAGCGGACGTTCGCGACGGTCTCGACGCTCGCCACCGCGACGTGCCTGCGCTTCGACGACGGACGCTTCTACGGGTGGGAAGGGACCTATTGCTGCGCCGGCACGTGCACTCACGTGTGGCAGTACGCGCAAGCCGTCGCGCGCGTGTTCCCGGCGCTCGAGCGCGACACGCGCGAGCGCGTCGATTACGGGTCGTCGTTCCACGACGACTCCGGGCTCGTCGATTACCGCGGCGAGGCGTCGAAGGAGCTCGCGATCGACGGGCAGTGCGGCGTGATCCTGCGCACCTGGCGCGAGCACACGATGGCGCCGGACTCCGAGTTCCTGAAGCGCGTCTGGCCCCGCGTGAAGAAGTCGATCGAGTTGTTGATCGCGCGCGACGTGGACGAGGACGGCATCCTCGACGGCGCGCAATACAACACGCTCGACACGACGTGGTGGGGGCAGATCGCGTGGATCTCGTCGCTCTACCTCGGCGCCGTGAAAGCCGGCGCGCGCATGGCGGAGGAGATGGGCGACGCGGAGTTCGCGAAGCGGTGCGACGCGATCGCGCGCCGCGGCTCGGACAACATGGTGGCGCGGCTGTTCGACGGCGAGTACTTCGTGCAGCAGGTCGACCCCGCGCATCCCGAAGCGAACGCGTCCGGCGCCGGTTGCCACGCGGACCAGTTGCTCGGGCAATCGTGGGCGCTGCAGTACGGCCTCGGCCGCGTCGTCCCGCACGCGCAGGCCAGGTCCGCGCTCGCCGCGATCTACAAGTACAACTTCGCTCCGAACGCCGGCCGCTACCGCGATCAGATGCAGGGCGCGATCCAGGGCGGCCGCTGGTACGCGCTCGAAGGCGAGGCCGGACTCGTCGTGTGCACCTTCCCGAAGGGCGGCGCGGAGAACGCGCCGGGCAAGAGCAACGACAAGTGGGCGGCGATGTACCTGAACGAGGTGTGGACCGGCTTCGAGCACCAGGTGGCCGCGCACATGATGTGGGAAGGGCTCGTCGACGAAGCGCTGGTGATCGAGCGCGCGCTGCACGACCGCCACCACGCGAAGAAGCGCAACCCGTGGAACGAGATCGAGTGCGGCGACCACTACGCGCGCGCGATGTCCGGCTTCGGCGTCTACCTCGCGGCGTGCGGCTTCGAGATCCACGGGCCGAGAGGCCACATCGGTTTCGCGCCGCGCATCGGGCCGGAGGATTTCAAGGCCGCGTTCATCGCGTCCGAGGGCTGGGGTCGCTTCGAGCAGAAGCGCGACGCGAAGCTGCAGCGCGAGACGCTGGCCGTGCTGTGGGGCAAGTTGCGCGTGAAGACGCTGTCGTTCGAGGTCGCGGACGGAGCGCGAGTCGCGACGGTGTCCGTGAAGTCCGGCGGCGCCGCGCTCGCCGCGCGATTCACGCAGGCCGACCGCCGCGTCGAAATCGCGCTCGATGCGGACGCGCGCATCGTAGCGTCGGGAGTGCTCACGGTCGACCTGTCGCAGGCGTGACGAAGGTGCAAGAAATCGCTGACTGGCGATGATCCACCGCACCTGCGCCGCGTTCTCGCGCGCCTCGCAACCCGCAGGAGGTGACGCATGGCCGGCTCGCAGGACCCGGGCGACAACCCCGTCGCGATCAACGTCGTGCCGATGGTCGACGTGATCTTCTGCTTGTGCGTGTTCTTCATGTGCTCCTTCAAGTTCAAGGAGCAGGAGATCCGCTTCGAGTCGTGGCTCCCGAAGCAGAAAGGCGCCGGCCCGGGAGCGCCCGTGCTCATCGAGGAGGTGCGCGTCGCGCTGACGTGGGACGACGCGCGCTCCGGGGTGGTCCGCCGGCTCGGGTCGCGCGAGTTCGCCAGCGACTTCGATCTGGTGAGCGCCGTGAAGGAACAGCACGCGGCGCGCGTGCGCGGCGGACGCGCGGACGATCCCGTCACGGTCGACGCCGACCCGCGCGTCCCGTGGGAATCGGTGATGAAGGTCGTCGAGCTCGTGAAGCACGGCGGGATCGACCGGATCGAGTTCGCGTTCGGAGCGGGTCCGGCGCGGCCGGCGCGTCACTGACGCGAGCCGTCCGGATTCCGTCGGGGGCGCGGGGCGAGAGCCCCGTGACTCCACCGGGGAGGATCCGGAGGTCTCGCGTGATGCGTGCATTCGTTTCGGCTTGGATCGTCGCGATCATCGGCGCCGGCGCCGCGGCATTCGCGGGCGACGTGAAGGTCACCGTGAAGCACGGCAGCCTGTTCGTGAAGGGCAGCGACGCCGCGGACGTGCTCTCGATCTCGGCGACGGGCGCGCCGGGCGGCGACGTCGACGTCGCGCCGAACTCCGGGCTCGGCACCACCGTGAACGGTTCGAGCTCCGCGTTCCACGCGACCGGGATCACGCGCGACCTCTTCGTCGACCTGCGCGGCGGCATCGACGACCTCTCGATCGGCGCGTCGGGCGTTCGCGACGTCCACGTCGACCTCGGCGCCGGCGATGACTTCCTGAACGCGTCGCTCACCGTTCGCAGCGCGCGCCTCGCGTTCGGCGGCGGCGTCGCCCACATGTTCCTGGGCTCCTCGGCGATCGCGCGCGACCTGTCCGTCTCCGTCGACGGGACCTTCGACGTCCTGCGCATCCAGGACGTCACCGTGGGCGACGACCTGCGCGCACGGTTCGCGAGCGGAATCACCGGCATGCGCGAGCTGCAGCTCCAGACCGTCGAGGTGGACGGATCGCTCGTCGTCGCCGGCCTCGACCACGGTCTCCTGTCGTGCATCTCCGGCACGGTGCGCGGGAAGACGCGGATCGCACTCGGCGCTGACGGGGACTGCACCTGCAAGATGTCGCAGTTCGACGGCGACGCGCGCTTGCGCGTGAAAGGAAACTCGGTGGTCTCGCTCGACGCGAGCGCGTTCGGTCGCGACGTGCGGTTGACGACCGGCGGCGGCAGCGTGAGCGCCATCGTCTCGTCGTTGTTGATCGACCGCGACTTCCGCGTCGCGACGGGTTCCGGGTATCTCGGGCTCAGCGTGACGAGTTGCGCGATCTCGCGCGACGCGCGCGTGCAGGTCGCGAACCCGGGGCTGCTCGAAACGGTGATCGAGAGCGCCGCGATCTCCGGCACGCTCGACGTCGACGCGAGCGGCGGCGAGGACAAGGTCGCCGTCAGTCAGACGAACGTCGGCGGCCGCACGCGCATCGCGCTGCGCGTGAGCGACGATCGCGTCGTGATCAGCGCATCGGTCTTCTCCAAGCCGGTGCGGATCGACCTCGGCGGCGATGACGACGAGCTCCTCATCGACTCGCCGGGATTCGCGCCCGCGCAGCATTCGACGATCCCGGGCCTGGTCGTGAACCTCGGGAGCGGCGACGACAAGATCGCCGGCAGCGACGCGGAGATCACGAGCGACGCCAAGATCGCGCTCGGCAGCGGCGCGAACGACGCAGCGCTCCTCGCGATGCCGTTCGGCGGCGATCTTCGCGTGACCGCCGGCAACGGCGCGGACTCGCTCGACCTCACGGGCTCCACGATCGCCGGAGCGAAGTCGGTCGACCTCGGCGGCGGGACGAACGTCGAGACGCCGTGAGCGCGACGACGCGGTTCGCCGATCGATCGCGTATCGTCCGGCCGCAGCCGCGGAGGTGCCCGATGAAGCTCGTGATGCAGTCGATCGCCGTGATCTCGTGCCTCGCTGCACCGTCGTTCGCCGGCGACGTGAAAGCGGCGGTGAAGAACGGGACGCTGTTCGTCACGGGCGGCGCGAGCGCGGACGAGGTGACGATCTCGACCGCCGGCCTCATGGCGCACGAGGTGGACGTGACGCCGACCACGCTCGGCACGACGGTGAACGGCGCCGCGTCGCTCTTCCACGCGACCGGCGTGAAGCGCGACGTGCGGATCGATCTGAGAGGCGGCGACGACGTCGTCACGTTGGCCGCCGAGCTGCCGCGCGACCTCGACGTCGAGCTCGGCGGCGGCGAGGACCGCGTGCTGGGCGCCGTCGCGGCGCGCGACTGCAGGGTCGAGTTCGGCGCCGGGAAGGCGCACGTGTTCCTGAACGGGTCGACGATCTCGCGCGACCTGTCGCTCGCGGTCGGCCGTTCGTGGGACGAAGTGAAGCTCCAGAACTCGATGATCGGCCGCGATGTGCACCTGCATTTCGGTCCGGGGCAGGCCGGCCTGCGGCAGACGACGCTCGATTCGGTCGCCGTGGGGCGACGGCTCGCGATCACCGGCGGCCCGGACCGCGGCGCGATCGATGTCGTCGGCTCGGAGATCCACGGGGCCACATCGGTCCGGCTCGGCGCCGGCGTCGGCGGGTTCGAGTGCTTGAACTCGCAGCTCGACGGCGCTCTTCGCGCCAGCGCGTCCGGAACGGCCGCATTCCTGCTCACGACGACGACCGTCTTCGACGACGTGCGCGTGTCGGTGCGCGGGCCTTCGTCGAGCCTGAGCCTCGTCGGGTCGGCCGCGGCGCGCGACCTGCGGTTCACGGCGAAAGGCGGCGTCGGCACGCTGCTCGTCGACGCGACCAACGTCGGCCGCGATCTGCATGCGCGCGCGGCGGGGCTCGGCGCGATCGACGCCACGTGCTCGAACTCGACGATGTTCCGGCGAACCGACCTGCGCGGCGCCGGCACTCCGGATCGACTGCTCACCGTCAACTCGCTGTTCACGTCGACGACGCGGATCGACTTCGCGGGCGGCGACGATGTCGTCGCGCTCGGCACCACACAGTTCGGCGACGCGGTGAAGGTGTTGCTCGGCGCCGGCGACGATCGGCTGTTCATCGACGTCTCGTCGTTCGCGCCGCTGCAGAACTGCGAGTTCACGTCGATCTCCGTCGCCTGCGGACCGGGTGACGATCGCGTCGACGGCGCCGCATCGGTCACGAGCCTGGATGCGGCGTTTGCGCTGGGCAGCGGCAACAACATCGCCAACCTGACGGGGATGACGTTCGGGGGCGCGCTCTCGGTGAGCGCGGGGAGCGGCGACGACGCGGTCGATCTCACCGGCAGCCTGATCTCCGGCACGAAGACCGTGTCGCTCGGGGGCGGGACGAACTCCGTCCTGCCGTGACGCGATCGAATGCCTTCGCAGCTCGCGTAGGGATTTCACGGGGGGAGTTGCTCAGCGAAGGCGTGACTTCGAGTGGACCCGATCGCGGAGCACGCCGATGAAGCTGATGATCTGCCCGATCCTCCTCTGTTCTTGGCTCGCTTCCGCAGCGCTCGCCGGCGACGTGACGGTTGTCGTGAAGGACGGCGACCTCGTCATCACGGGGAGCGAAGATGCCGACGGGTTCAGCCTCTCGACGGCCGGAAATCCGCCGCACGAGGTCGACGTGCAGCCCGACTTCGGGCTCGGCACGACCGTGAACGGGGTGGCCGCGCCCTTTCACGCGACGGGCGTGAAGAAGGACGTGCGCATCCAGTCGAAGGGCGGCGGCGACCACGTCTCGATCGGCGCCCAACTCCCGCGCGACGTGCGGGTCGACCTCGGCGACGCGGACGACGAGTTCTCCATCGCCGGATCGGTCGGCCGCGACCTGCGCGTCGACTTCGGCGCGGGTCTCGCGCGGTTGATGACGAACGTCCTGACGGTCGGTCGTGACGCGTCGATCGCCGTGGGCGAAGCGTGGGACGGCGTGAAGCTCCAGAACACGACGATCGGCGACGACTTGAAGTTGAAGTTCGCGAGCGCCGTCGACGGCACGCGCATGACCACGCTCGACTCCGTGGAGGTCGGCGACGGCCTTTCGATCAGCGGCGGAGCGGACCGCGGCGCGACCGAACTGATCGGGTGCGTGGTTCATGGCAAGGCCACGGTGAAGCTCGGCGGCGGCACGTCGACTCTCGCGTGTGCGACGACCACCGTGGAGCGCGACGCGCGCTTCTCGTCCTCCGGCGCGGCGGTGATCGGAATCGACACCGGTTCGTTCGGACGCGACGTCCGAATCTCCGTGAGCGGCGACTCCGCGGATCTCCACGTCAAGACCGGCTCGTCGATCGCCGGCGACCTGGCGATCCTGTCGCGCGCGATGCACGCCATTTGGAACGGTCAGGATCTGACTGTCGACGGCGACTTCACGTTGCGGGCGACGGGCTTCGGGGTCTTCGAAGGGACGACCGCCTACACGCACGTCCACGGCGCCTTCGCGGCGGAAACCGGGCGGAGCGCTGACAAGATCCAACTGGTCTACTTCTTCGTCGACCGGCAGGCGCGCGTCGACCTTGGCGACGGCGCGGACGATTTCTACGCGGCAGCGACGACCACCGGTCGACCGCTCGCCGTGCTCCTCGGCGGCGGCGACGACAAGTTCGCCCTCGGCTCCCCCGCGACCGTGGCGGGGCTGACGGTGAATGCCGGGTCCGGCAGCGACACGATCACGATGGGCTTCGGGACGATTTCGAGAAGTGCACGCATCCAGCTCGGCAGTGGGAACAACGTGGCGCAGCTGAAGAACATGGCGTTCGACGCCGATCTTTCGGTGACCGCGGGTGGCGGCGACGACCAGCTCGACCTCAGCGCGAGCACCGTCGCCGGGAAGAAGCTCGTGAAGCTCGGCGGCGGGATGAACTCGACAGTGCCGTGACGGCGCCGGGACACTGCAGGACTACCTCGCGCCGCGAGCAAGCCCCGCGATGCCGACGATCGACGCGACGGCGCCGCCGATCATCAACCACACGGCCTTGTCCGTGGGATTCCCGGTGAAGAGCCGCGAGAAATCGGAGCTGATCGAGTCCGACGCTCGAATGCCGAACACGAGCATGATGACGCCGGCGACCAGCAGCACGATGAAAACGATTCTGTTCATCGTCCCACCTCTTAGATGTGCCGCGGTCAAGCCCCTCGGCGACCACTGATGACTCGAAACAAGATCGCGATGATCGCGATGACGAGCAGCAAGTGAACGAGTCCGCCCATCGTGTAAGAGCTGACCATTCCCAGCAGCCACAGAATGATCAGGACGACTGCGATCGTGTAAAGCACAGCTTGCTCCTCGGTTGATGTCGGTGGTTAACGGCGACGACGGACCCGACCTGCGGTCGGGCAGCCCGAGTTCGTGAACCCTCGAGCGCGAACGACGCCCGGCGAACGATCGCCGGAGGTATCCCGGGATGACGGCGGCGCGGAGCAAGCCCACGGCGATGCCGATTCCCACTGCAGTAAGCGGCTCGCGACGAATTCTTCCGCGCAGGTTGGCGGCCGCGCACTCGCCGCGGTTCCATTCGCGCGAGGACCTCGTGACGGTTCGAATCGCCGGCATCCCCTCGTGATCACGCAGCACTCGCGTCGTTATGGGTTGCGAATGCGGCTTCGCGCGAATGCCGTGCGGGAGCTTGCCATTTCACTCGGCGACGGGGTCCTTTCCGGGTTCCAACGCCTGCCACGCCATCGGCTGCAACCGCGGGACGATCGGCTTCGAAGTGCCGCGAGAGCCGCGGCTGGTGGGCGGCGCTCTTCGTGTTCTCGGGCGACCGACTCCCGAAAGAACCGCGATCGTGCGCGTCCATGCGTGTCTCCTTCGTCCGTCGGTGGTGGATCCGTGATGAAAGGAAGCGGCCCGGGGATGTTCTCCCGAGCCGCTGGAGGCGAAGGTGTCAGCCCTCGCCGAGGCTGCCCGAACTCCGGCAGCTCGCCCCGTGTCCTCAGAGCGTGTTCAGTTCCTCGAGCCGCGTCCGACGTCGACGCGTTGAGCCGTGACCCAATATGCGGGGCACGTGTAGTAGTCGTAGACGCGGCCGATCCAGTTCGGATCGCACATCTCCGCGCGATGCTCGGCGTCCGCCTTGAACTCGGGAGCGTTCTCCAACTGCTTCTTGTCCGACGCGAGCGAGATGCGCTTCTCGTCGGCGTCCTTGCCGGTGTGCGAGAACTTCATCGCGTCCCACGGCACCGCCGTGAGACGTTCGCCCATGCCGAGGAATCCGCCGACGGAAAGGGCGACGTAGCTGACGCGTCCATTCGCGTCGATCGCGATGTCCTTGATGTCGCCGAGCTTCTCGCCGGTCGGAGTCTCGACGTTGGTGCCCTTCAACTGCGTGGCGCGCCAGGTGAACGGCGACGACTGCTCGACCGAGGAGGTCGGCTGCGCCGCGTTGGGGTTGACGTCGCCGAGGTAGAACGCGTCGACATCCTTCGTCCAATCCGGGTTCGCCATGGTCGGCCAGTTCTTCTGGTCGAAGCCCGGCGCGGTCTTCAAGCGCTCCTTCGTCAGCGGAAGGACGAGCATGTCGTCGCTGTCGTTCTTCTTCGCGTCGGACACCGTCGAACGGAGCACGGTCCAGGGCATCGCGAAGAACTTGTCGCCCATCCCCAGCCAGCCGCCGAACGAGAGCACCGCATAGGAACGGTTTCCGGCGGGCCGGACCACGACGTCCTCGATCTTCCCGAGGTTGTCGCCGTCCTGCGAGACGACCTTCATTCCGATCAATTCGCTCGTGAGCCGCACGCACGGCATCTGGTCGAGGGCCGGAGCGTCTCCGGTTGCGCCGAAGGCGCTGGTGGCGAGGGTCATGGCGATCATTGCTCCGGTCAGGTGGGTCGGGTTCGGATTCATCATCGAGTGTCGTTTCTGCGAGAGGTGGGTGAGGCGAGTCCGTGAAGCGACCGCGTGGTCACTTCGTCGGGTTGCCCGGATGCGCGGGTGCGTTCGGCGTGTTCGTCGACTTCGAAGCGTCCGACGGCGTGCTGCGCATGCCGTCGTTGCCGTGCGGCTGGGACGTGGGCATCGTCGTCGAGCCCTTCTGTTTGTTGGCGCCGTCCGGTCCGTGCTGGCCGCCGCGCGAAAGATCCGTGCGCTCGTCCTTGTCGTCGCCCTTCTCTCCGGGCGTGCGGCGAGCGGGGTCACCCATCGGCGGGTTGGAAGCGGGGGACTTCGACGGTGTTCCGGGCGACGTCGATCCTTCGCTCTTCGAGTTCGGGTCCTGCGGCGCGGTCGGATTCGACGGGTTGCCGGGCTGATTGCTCATGGGAGTTCCTGTTCAGTTCTTCGGGACGGTGGACCGAAGCGCTGGCAGTGCGCCTCGTGCGCGATCGGATCGACCGCTGTCAGCCGGGGCCCGCCGATGAGGGGGGCTGGCGTTCAGCACCACGACTAGGCCGCGGTGCTCCGGCACTCATCGCCACATCCCCGCAGATCCGCCGCGGGATGCCGGTACCGCTGCCGGCCTCGTGCGAACGAGAGTCAGCAGGCCGGTCCCCAGAGTGCGCCCCGCCCGAACGGCACATGGAGCGTCCGCAGCAGCTCGAGATCGACGGGCGATGCGATGCCGTCGGCAATGACCTCGGCGCCGAGCGATTCGACGACGGCGATCATGCGCCGCAGCGAGCGCTCCGCGCCCGCATCGCGCGAAACCTGACGGATGCATCCCGCGTCGAGCGCGACGAGGTCCGGCTCGAGCAGGATCAATGGTTCGAGCGAGCTCCGACCGAACCCGACGTCGCGGATCGTCACGAGGACGCCCGCGCTCTTCAGCGCGCGAACGTGCATCGAGAGGAGCGAGGGCTCACCGACGAAGTGCTGCTCGCTGATCTCGACGCAGAAGCGGAGGTCATTTCTTCGTCCGATGAAGAAGCTCACGAGACGGTCGATCGGAGTCTCGAGCAAGGTCGACGGGAAGAGCGCGATGTGGCACTGCGAATCGCGAGGCAACGATTCGGAGGCGCGGATGCAGGTCCGGAGGCAGTGGAGGTCGACCGCCGTGAGCAGGTGACGCTCGAGCGCCAGCCGAAAGAAGTCGCGAGGGAGTTCGAAGACCCCTGGGGGACCGCGCGAGATCATCTCCCAGCCGATGACGCCCTCGTCCGACAACCGCCGGATCGGTCGGCGCAGGACGCGGAAGCCGGACTCCAACTGGAGATCCCGCAAGACGTCGTCGGACTCCGTCGCGCCGATCGCGACGCGACCATCCTGGGTCGACACGCGATTCTTGCCGGCGCGCTTGCTGCACCGGAGGGACGACTGCGTGCGGGAAATCAGATCGTCGATCGATCCGATTTCGCCGTCGACCGACTCGATGCCGAGGCTCGCGGACACGCGGACGATGCCCGTCGAGAACTCGACCGGATGGTCGGCGACGGACAAGCGCAGTCGCTCGGCGACTTGGTATGCCTCCGCGAATCGAGTGTCCGGGAGGAGCGCGAGGAACTCGTCGCCGCCGACCCTGCCGAGGTGGTCCGAAGGGCGGAGCGAATCCGCGAGTCGCTCCGCGATCGACTTCAGCACCGCGTCGCCTCCCGCGTGACCGAGGGTCTCGTTGATCCTCTTGAAATCGTCGCAGTCGAGGAGCACGGCCGCGAGCGGCGACCCCGTTCGATGTTTGCGCCGGATCTCGATCGCGAGCTCGGCGTCGAGTCCGCGCCGATTGAGGACCTGCGTGAGCGGGTCGATGCTCGCCAGGCGATCGAGCCGGACGTTCGCGACCTGGATGCGCGCGTTGTCCGACTCGAGGTGGGCTCGAGAGCGCTGGTGCTCCGTGATGTCGAACAGCGACGCGAGCCAAACGGGAGCGCCGTCCCACTCGCACTGCACGAGATGCACTTCGATGAAGCGCTCGTCGCGGACCACGACTTCGTGTCGCGAGCGTCCCGCGAACGGGTAGCCGAGCATGCCGCCGAGGAGCTCGCTCGCAGTCGCGCCGACCAGCCGCGTCGCCGCGGGGTTGGCGAACAAGACGTCACCGGTCTGCGAGACGACCACCATGCCGTCGGTGCTGTTCGCCACGACGCTTCGCAGCCGCGCTTCGTTCTTCTCGATCTCCGCCACGGTGCAGCGCCGCGCGAGCGCCCGCCGGATCGCGCGTTCGAGCGCGCCGCGATCGGCATGACTCTTCACGACGAAATCCTCCGCGCGCGCCCGCAACGAGCGGAGCGCGAGATCCTCGTCGTCGCTGTCCGCGATGACCAAGATCGGCACTTCCGGCGCCGCCGCCTTCAGGCTCACGACCGAATCGACGCCGGTCGAGTCGGGGAGGTTCAGGTCGAGCAGCACGACGTCGAGCTGGCCGGCGCAGGCGGGAGACCGCCGAGCGGAGCGTGCGTCGATGTTCGATGGCGAAGGAAGATGCGTCGGACGTGGCCGCGAGTCGGGCTCGGAGCGAGTCGGCGCTGCGGACGTCGTCCTCGATCAGCAGCGCGCGCGTCGGTTCCATTCCATCTCCCCTCCCGAGGGGGAGTGTGTGAGGGTCGAGCCGCGTCGGGGGCGTTCACGGATGTCGAGCGAGAAGTACCGTGCCCGACCCTCACGTGCGCAAGGGTGGTCTTCGCGCGCATGCGCCGGAATCGGGGAGTTCAGGTGTTTCGGCGCGAAGAATCAGGGAGCCGGCGGGCCGTCGCTCGCGCCGGATGGCGCGATCAAAGTGACCGTCGTGCCGGCCTTCGGCGCCGACTCCACGTGCATGCTGCCGCCGATGAACTTCAACTGCTCGCGGATGCCGAACAGGCCATAGCCGCGTCGTTCGAGATCGTCGGGGTCGAAGCCGTTGCCCGTGTCCGCGACGGTGATCCGCACGTCGTCGCCCGCGGCGTCGACGCGGACGATCACGTGGTCCACGTGGGCGTGGATCGCGCTGTTGACGATCAACTCCCGGACGGCGCGGAACAGGATCGTCCGCACGCGCTCGTCGGCGACGGGGGGCGCTGCGGCGGTCTCGAGTCGCACTTCGATGCCGTGCTTCTTGCCGCTGTCCTCGCGGAGCCACTCGAGCGCGGCGACGAGGCCGAGGTCGTGCAACGACGGCGGGCTGATCTGGAAGGTGATCGACCGGAGCGAGCGGTCCGCGCGGTCGATGAGCTGTTCGATGCCGCGCAGCGGATCGCGCATCTCGACGGGCGACGACTCGCGCAGCATGGCGAGCTTCATCTTCGCCAGCGCGATGTCCTGCCCGAGCCCGTCGTGCAGCTCGGCGGCCAGCAACCGCCGCAGCCGCTCTTCGTTGATCACCAATTCACCGATCAGTCCGCTGACGCGATCATCGTCGCCCTTCGTCTTCGCCCCAGGAGCGCCGTCGTGTGCCGTGAAGTCCTGCGCGATGCCGATGACGCCGCAGACGCGGCGCTCCTGGTCGTACCACGGGCGCGTGGACATGAGCAGCGTCTTGCGCGAGCCGTGGCGATCGAACACCAGCTCGTGGATCCGCGGAGATCCGGTCGACATGGCGTCGCGGTCGATCGCCATGATCTGCTCGGCGGCATCATGCGCGAAGAACGCATGATCGTTGGCCCCGAGGATCTCGCGAACGGCGTGGCCGAACACCATCGCCCCGCGCGGGTTGATCATCACGTATCGACCGTCGCGGTCCTTGGCGAACACCACGTCGTTCGTCTGGTCGAGGACTTCGCGGAGGAGTCCGTACTGCAGGCGGAGTTTGTGCAGCGACTCGTCGAGGTTGCGGAGGGCATCCGTGATCGTCGGGGAGCCGGTCGGCGGGTCCCCCGATTCGAGCCGGTCCCGGAACGCGACCAGTCCGTCGCGCGCCTGCTCCACGCTCTCGAAGATGTCGCGTTCGTTCATCGCTCGTCCGAGATCGCGTGCGGCTGGGCCGCGGGTGCGGAACACACGACGCCGCATTGAACGTCGAAATGCGCGCGCACGCGATGCGTGGAACTGTCGATTCCGACCGACGAGAGTCGGTGGGGGCACGCGCTCACTGCTCGAGCGAGGTCAGTCCTTCGCGGATCGCGTACTTCGTCAACTCCGCGGTGCCGTGCAGGCCGAGCATCTGGACGATGTTCCGCCGGTGCGTCTCGACGGTCTTGATCGAGATGTTCATCTTGCGAGCCGTCTCTCCCGACGACTTGCCCTCGGCGACGAGCTGGAGCACCTCGCGCTCGCGCGCGCCCAACGTGGAGTAGGCCGACCCGTCCGACGCGCTCTTGTCGCCCGCGCGCTCGACGACCGAGCCGGCGATCTCGGGGCTCAGGTACGTCTTGCCGACCGCGGCCGCGCGCACCGCGCGCACCAGTTCGTCGTGCGCGGAGATCTTGAGCACGTAGCCGCACGCGCCCGCGTCCAGCATGTGGTGCACGTACCGCTTGTCCGTGTGCGTCGACAACGCGATCACCTTGACCCGCTTGTTGTCGGCGCGGATCGCACGCGTCGCCTCGACGCCGTTCAGGCCCGCCATGCCGATGTCCATCACCACGACGTCCGGCGTGAGGCTGCGCACCAGCGACAGCGCTGAACGCCCGTCGGAAGCCTCGCCGACGATCTCCAGGTCGGGAGCGCCGGCGGCGAGGAGTGCGCGCAGTCCTTCGCGCATCATCTGATGATCGTCGATGAGGACGACGCGGATCGTCATGACGGTCTCCCGCTCGAGCCGGCGCCCGCGATCGGCGCACACAACCGCACTCTCGTCCCGTGGCCGGGCACCGATTCGATCGCCATGCTTCCTCCCACGTGGTTCAAACGCTCATGAATGCTGATCAGACCCGAACCCCACGTCGACGCGGCCTCCGGATCCATGCCGACTCCGTCGTCCTCGACCGTGGCGCTCAACTGATCGTTGGCGCGGCGCAGGCGGACCCACACGCGCCGCGCCTTCGCGTGCTTCGCCGCGTTGATGAGGAGCTCGCGGATCGAGCGGAACAGGATCACGCGCGTGTCCGGGTCGGCCGGCTTCGGTTCGCCGTCGTCGTCGAGCGCGGTCTTGATGCCGTAGCGGGTCTCGATGCTCTCGACCAACCACTGCACCGCGGGCTCGAGGCCGAGGTCGTGCAGCACCGGCGGACTCAACTCGAAGCTGACCGCGCGCGCGTCGCGGTTCGTCTGGTCGATCAGCGCGTCGATCTCGTCCAACTTCCCGCAGAGCTTCCCGTCCATCGATTGCCGGAGCGCCGCGAGCTTCATGCGCGCGAGCGCGATGGTCTGGCTCAGTCCGTCGTGCAGGTCGATCGCCAGGCGCCGGCGCTCGTGCTCCTCCGTGAGCAGCAGCTCGGCCATCAGTGAACGCAGGCGTGCCTGGTAGACCCCGTCCCGAGCCGCGCTCTTCCCGCGCTCGACGTTGCGGATCACTTGTTCGCTGCGCCGCCGGGCGATGAACGCGCCGAGCTCGATGCCGATCGCCGCGAAGAACTCGATCGCCGGGTCGCCTTGATCCATCGCGTGATGCGCGGAGACCAGGAGGAAGGCGTTCGCGTCGGGGCGCATCTCGACCGGCAAGCAGAACGCGCCATGGATCGTGTCGGGCTCGAGGCGCTCGGAGCGCATCGCGTCGCGCGCGGCGACCGCGCCGCCGGCGTGCGGCGGTTCGACCGGCCACGCGTGGATGCGCCGCGACTCTCCGCTCAACGGATCGAACGACCGCAGCTCCGCGAACTCGAGCTCGAAGGTCTCCGTCAGCGCCTGCAGGATCGGATTCGCGATGTCGTCCAGCCGCGCCGCCTTCGAGAGGAGCCGGGAGATCGACAACTGCAGCGACACGCACTTCTCCGCGCGCTTGTGACGCGTGATGTCGATCGCGGTCGCGACGTACCCGTTGACGTGACCGAGTGCGGTGCGCCGCGGAGTGCCGATCTCGAGGATCCAGCGATCCGCGCCGCGTTCGCTGCGGAGGCGGTATTCGACGCGGTAGACCCGATTCGACAGGAATGCTTCGCGGCATTCGCGAGTGCACGTCTCCCGGTCGTCGGGATGCACGCACTCGAACCAACGCTCGCCGAGTAGATCCATCCGGTCGCGCCCGGTGAAGTTGCACCAAGCTCCGTTCACCCACCGACAACGTCCGCCGGCGCCGAGCAGGCGCACGAGGACCGGTTGGACGGACAGCGGCGGCGCGGGAGATCGGCGGAGGATCTCCTGCGTTTCGATTTCGATCGATGGAATCGTCACGAGCCCGCCTCGGTCGGGAGATTCGCGCTTCGACGAGCGCAATGCGCTCTGCGTCCTTCTGCTCCGACGTGCAAATCGTACTCGCGCGCCGGCAGTTGATTCACTCCGGGGAACTCGGTAGTCGCCGCTTCGCGGGAATCGGCGCGTCACGCGCCGCGTCGTCGCAGTCGATCGATCGCGACCGCGGCGACGATGATCGCACCGGTGGCGACTTCCTGCACCCAGTTGTCGAGGCCGAGCTTCGCGCAACCGTTGTCGACGACGGTCATCAAGAGCGCGCCGATCAACGTGCCGAGCACCGTGCCTTCGCCGCCGGACAAACTCGCTCCGCCGATCACCACGGCGGCGATCACCTTCAGCTCCACGCCGTTCGCGGTGGTCGGGTCGCCCACGCTCAGGGTGCTGAGCTGGAGCAGCGATGCGACGCCCGCGCATCCGACGCCGATGACGTACACCGCGAGGCGCGTGCGCTCGACGCCGACCCCGCAGAGTCGCGCGGTCTGCTCGTTGGAACCGACGGCCGTCGCGTGCCGACCGAACCGAGTGACGTTCAGCACGAGCGCCATGAGGACCGCGGCGACGAGCAGGATCCACACGCCCGGCGCGAGGAACGCGAACGCGCCTTCGCCGTGCGGCTGCATCAGTCGCTCGAGTCCGCGCAGCGACGACGGATACACCGGTTGATTGTCGCCGAGCCCTTTCGCGAGGCCGCGCAGGAGCCCCCAGAGACCGAGCGTCACGATGAACGGTGAGAGCGGGAGACGGCGTCGCGTGACGAGGAGGCCGATGACGAGGCCGACGACCGCGCCGGTCGCGACCGTGCCGAGCGCCGCGAGCGCGGGGCCGTGGCCCGCGCGCAGGATCAACGCGCCGACGACAGTGCCGAGCGCGATCGTCGCGCCGACCGAGAGGTCGATGCCGCCGGAGACGATGATCAGCGTCGCGCCGACGGCGGCCGTGCCGACCATCGCGGTCTGCAGCAGCATCAGCCGCTGGTTCTCGAGCGACGTGAAGTTCGCGCCGGCCGACGCGGCGAACAGGAGCCAGACGGCGATCAGACCGAGCGCAGGTCCGACGGACTTCACGAGCTTCGCGAGCTTCACGGCGCGACTCCCGTGGCGTCGAGCAGAAGGCGATGCTCGTCGAGCTCACGCGCCGGCCGCGCAGGCCCGAGCCGCCCGCGCGTCATCACCGCGATCCGATCGCACAGTCCGAGCAGCTCGGGCAGCACGCTCGACACGATCAACACCGCGCGGCGCTCCGCCACGTCCGGCCCGCGCGCGAGCCGGTCGATCCAGCGGTAGATCTCCGCCTTCGAACCGACGTCGATCCCGCGCGTCGGTTCGTCGAGCAGCAGCACGTCCGCTTCGGCGGCGAGGAGCCGCGCGATGGCGATCTTCTGTTGGTTGCCGCCCGACAGCTCGCGAACGCGCTGCGACGGCGCGCGCTGCTTGACCGCGAGGCGTTCGAGCCAGGGCCGCGCATCGGCCTCGACGCGCGCGCGCGTCGCGAAGCGCGCGAGGCGCGGCATGCACAGGTTGTCGGCGATCGAGAGGTCGAGCGCGAGACCCTCCTGCGCGCGGTCCTCCGAGACGAGGCCGACGCGGTCGCTCCACCGCTCGCGCGGCGACCGCGGGCCCGCGACGCCGTGCAGGACGACCTCGCCGCTCGCGATGGCGTCAAGTCCGAACAGCGCGCGCAGGAACTCGGTGCGCCCCGCGCCGACGAGCCCGGCGATTCCGACGACCTCGCCGCGCCGCACCTCGAGGTCGGCGGCGCGCGGGAGCTTCGACCCCGCGAGCCCGCGCGTCGACAGCACGACTTCACCGGGCGTCGCGGGCGAGCGCGGGAACAGCTCGTCGACCGAGCGTCCGACCATCGCCGCGACCATCCGCGTCGGGTCGGTCGCCGCGGTTGCGCCGCGCTCGGTCACGGCGCCGTCGCGCAGCACCGTGTATCGATCCGCGAGCGCGAACACTTCCTCGAGCGCATGCGAGATGTAGATGATCGCGGTGCCGCGTGCTCGCAGGTCGCGGATCAGCGCGAAGAGCCGCTCGACGTCGTCGTGCGCGAGGCTCGACGTCGGCTCGTCCAGCACGAGCACCCGGCTGCCGAGCGCGACCGCGCGCGCGACTTCCACCATCTGTCGCTCCGCCGGGCCGAGCTCCGAAACCCGCGCGTCGACTTGCAGGTCGCCGCGCCCGATCGTCGCGAGCGCCGCGCGCGCCGTCTCGCGGAGCGCGCGCCGCGCGACGAACGGACCGACGCACGGTTCGGCGCCGAGCGACACGTTCTCGGCGACCGTGAGATGCGGGGCGAGCGACAGCTCCTGGAAGATCATCGCGACGCCGGCCGCGCGCGCGGCGGCGGGCGAGCGCGGCGAGTACGGCGCTCCGTCGAGCGTCATCGTGCCCGCGTCGTGCGCGAGCGCGCCCGCGAGGATCTTCATCAGCGTCGACTTGCCGGCGCCGTTCTCGCCGACCAGCGCGTGCACTTCGCCCGCGGCGACGTCGAGGTCGACGGACTCGAGCGCGACGGTCGGGCCGAAGCGCTTCGAGACGCCGCGCATGGAGAGACGTGCTGCCGTCATCGCGGGGCATTCAAGCGACACCGCCGCGCGGAGGCGAGCGACGGCGCGGGAACCGCGGGAGCTCCGTCGCGTTTCCCCGCCCTTGCCGCCGGTTCGGAGCTCGCCATGGATGTCACCGCCCGCCTCGCCTTTCTCGAATGTCGCGCGCGCCGCCTCGAACGCACCGTGATCGCGCTCGCGGCGCTCGCGCTCTTCCTCGCGCTCTCGGCGTTCGCTCCGCAGGTGCCGGAGGTCCTGCGCGTGCGCGGAATCGTCGTCGAGGACTCGGCCGGCCGGCCGCGCGTGCTGATCGGCGCGCCGGTCCCGTCCGAACCGGGGCGCGCGCGAGCCGATCGGCCGTCCGGCTTGGTCTACCTCTCCGCGGACGGCGTCGATCGACTGCAGCTCGGCGAGGTCGGCGGGCCGCAGATGGGCGGCAAGATCCAACCGCGAATCGCCGCCGCGACCGGCCTCATGGTCAACGACGACAAGGGAGACGAACGCGGCGGCTTCGGAATGATGGCGAACGGCCGCATCGTGCTCGGACTGGACGACGCGGACGGCGAAGGCGTGATGTTGTTCGCGGCGCCCGACCTCGCGATGAACGGCATCTTCGTCAACGGACGATCGGGCGACGAGACCCGCACGCGTGCGAGCCTGGTCGCGACGCGTGGCGGCGACGCGACACTCGATCTTCACGACGGTGCCGGCGCCTCGCGGCTCGCCGTCGGAGTCACTGCGGGAAAACCCGTGATCTCCGTCCGCGACGATCACGGCGTCGAGAAGCGGGACCTTCTGAGTTCCCAAGAGCACTGACCGTCGGATGGCGCGGAGGATCCTGTGGTGGGAGCCGCCGCGCCCACCGGCCGCAGTCGTCGATCAGCTCGCGCGCTCCATCCACTCCTTCACGAGCTTCTTCGGAGCGACGGCGCAGTAGCTCTCCTCGATCCACGCGAGCAGCGTCGCGATCGGCGGCGCCTTGCCGCGCGCGAAGAACAGCGTGACCCAGCCGCTCTTGCCGAGCCCGTAGCTCGTCGGCTCCGCGATCGGCGTGCGGAGCGCCTCCTTGCTCGAGGCCGGCAGCTTCAAGGAGATCGTGAGCCCGCCGTGCCACGTCTCACTGCCGAGGAACGCGAAGACTTTCTTGCCGACCTTCGCCACGCTCTCGCCCCACGGGTGGTCTTCCCACGCGCCGGGCATCGCCAGCGCGAACTGGCGGAGCGGCTTCGCGATCTTGCGTTGTGCTGCACGGGAGATCGGCATCGCGCGCAGAGCATACCGGCGGTTGCTAGACTCCGCGGCCTCGGCGACGGCGGGCACCGTCGGAGACTCACCGTGATCGAAGCGTTCGTCCTCCTGCTCGGACTCTCCACCGGGTCCGATCCGACCGGCATCTGGCTCGGCTCCCTCGACATCGGCGGCAATTCGTTGCGGCTGGCGTTCCACCTGCAGCGCGACGCGGACGTCGACTGGACCGGCACGATCGACAGCCTCGATCAGAACGTGAAGGGGACGAAGCTGAGCCGCGTCGACATCGACGACGACGGCTCGGTGTTCATCCGCATCGACGCGTTCAGCGCGCGGTTCGAGGGCAAATTCGAGGGCGAGCCGCCGAAGATCGTCGGCACGTTCACGCAGAACGGCCACGAGGTGCCGCTCACGCTCGAGCACGTCGACAAGGTCGAGGGGCCGAAGCGCCCGCAGGAGCCGAAGCCGCCGTTCCCGTACCGCGTCGAGGAGGTCGAGTACGACAGCGTGGCGAAGGGCGTGGAGCTCGCGGCGACGCTCACGTTGCCGGAGGGCGCCGGCCCGTTCCCCGCGGTGGTGCTGATCACCGGCTCCGGCGCGCAGGATCGCGACGAAACCTTGCTCGGCCACAAGCCGTTCGCGGTGCTCGCCGACGCGATGACGCGGCGCGGCATCGCCGTGCTGCGCGCCGACGATCGCGGCACCGCGGCGTCGACCGGCACGTTCTCGACGGCCACGAGCTTCGACTTCACCGACGACGCCGAAGGGGGCGTGCGATACCTGAAGTCGCGCAAGGAGATCGACCCGAAGAAGATCGGTCTCATGGGGCACAGCGAAGGCGGCCTGATCGCGCCGATCCTCGCCGCGCGCTGCGCCGACGTCGCGTTCATCGTGATGCTCGCGGGCCCCGGCGTTCCGGGCGACGAGATCCTGCGGATGCAGTCGCGCTTGATCGCGAAGGCGGGCGGCGCGAAGGACGAAGAGATCGACGCCGGGCTCGCGCTGAACGAGAAGCTCTACTCCATCATCAAGCGGGAACCGGTCGGCCCGAAGCTGACGGCGAAGCTGGTCGCGTTGATCGATGCGGAGAAGGAGCGGGCGGACCCCGCGCACCAGAAGGACTACGACGAGGTGAAAGCCGGCCTCGCCGAGATCACGAGTCCGTGGATGAAGGCGTTCCTCGCGTACGACCCGCGCGAGAACCTCGTGAAGGTGAAGTGCCCGGTGCTCGCGATCAACGGCGGACTCGATCTCCAGGTGCCGCCGAAGGAAGACCTCGCGGAGATCGAGAAGGCGCTGCGCGCCGCCGGCAACGCCGACTTCACCGTGCAGGAGCTGCCGGGTCTGAACCACCTGTTCCAACCGACCGAGACCGGGTCGCCCGCGGAGTACTCGAAGATCGAGACGACCTTCGACCCCGCGGCGCTCACGTTGATCGGCGACTGGATCACCAAGCGGTTCGTGGAGCCGCGCTGACGCGACGGCGTCCCGCCGCGACCCGTTCGCCCCATTCCGCGCGTACCGCCGTGGCGCGGGTCCGAACGCGCGGTAGGTTCCGCGCTCTTTGCGACGCCGGGCACCGTCGGAGATCGATCGTGATCGACGTCGTGTTCCTCTCGCTCGTCTTCCTCGCCCCGACGTTCCCGCAGGACTCGCACGCTCCCGCTGCCGCACGCGCGAACGTCGCGAGCGCCGCGGGCAACTGGCTCGGCACCATCGAAGTGGGCGGAGCGAAGATCCGCCTCGGCTTCCACCTGAAGCAGGACGAGGATCGCGATTGGTCGGGCACCGTCGACAGCCCCGATCAGAACGTGATGGGGACGAAGCTCTCGCGCGTCGACATCGACGAGGACGGCTCGGCGTTCATCGCCATCAAGGCGTGGGGCGCGAAGTTCGACGGACGGTTCGAGGGCGAGCCGCCGCGCTTCGTCGGCACGTTCTCGCAGCTCGGTCGCGACGTGCCGCTCGTGCTCGAGCGCGTCGAGCGCATCGACGGGCCGAATCGTCCGCAGGAACCGAAGCCGCCGTTCCCGTACCGCGTGGAGGAGGTGAGCTACGAGAGCCTCGACGCGGACGTGGAGCTCGCGGCCTCGTTGACGCTTCCCGAAGGCGCGGGGCCGTTCCCCGCGGTGGTGATGATCACCGGCTCCGGCCCGCAGGATCGGGACGAGACGCTCGCGGGTCACAAACCGTTCGCGGTCATCGCCGATTTCCTGACGCGCCGCGGGATCGCCGTGCTGCGCGCCGACGATCGCGGCACCGCGGCGTCGACCGGCTCGTTCCCGGGGGCGACGACGTTCGACTTCGCGAAGGACGCCGAGGGCGGCGTGAACTTCCTCAAGAGGCGTCCCGAGATCGATCCGAAGCGGATCGGGCTGATCGGACACAGCGAAGGCGGGATCATCGCGCCGATCGTCGCCGCGCGCTCGAGCGACGTCGCGTTCATCGTGATGCTCGCGGGCACGGGCATCCCCGGCGACGAAATCCTCCGCATGCAGACGCGGTTGATGGCGAAGGCGGCCGGCACCGACGACGCGACGCTCGACCTCAGCGAATCGGTGAACGTCAAGCTGTACGAGATCGTGAAGCGCGAACCGGCGGGGCCGGCGCTGGTGGGGAAGCTCGTGGCGAAGATCGACGAGGAGAAGCGCGGCAAGACCGCGGCGGAGCAGCGCGTGTGCGACGGTCTGAAGGCGAGCGTGCCCGCGCTCGCAAACGTGTGGAACAAGGCGTTCCTGAGCTACGACCCGCGGCCGACGCTCGAGAAGGTGAAGTGCCCCGTGCTCGCGTTGAACGGATCGAAGGACCTGCAGGTGCCGCCGAAGGAGAACCTGGCGGGGATCGCGGCGGCGCTGAAGAGCGGCGGCAACGCGGACGTCACCGTGACGGAGATCCCCGGCCTGAACCACATGTTCCAGCCGACCGAGACCGGCGCGCCGATCGAGTACCAGCAGATCCCGACGACGTTCGACCCGGGCGCGCTCTCGATCATCGGCGACTGGATCACGAAGCGGTTCGGCAAGAAGGCGTGACCGCCGCGAGCCGCGACCGTCAGTCCGTCTCGAACAGCTTCTTCACCGCATCGCTGTCGACGTTCTCGCGCGTGACGAGCGTGGCGCCGGTATCGATGACCGGCGCGACCGCCGCGTGATCGAGCGCTTTCACGAGCTGCTCGACGGAGAGGTAACCCATCCTGCGCGGGTCCTGGACGACGAGCGCGTCGAGCTCGCCGTTCTTCAGCGCCTCGACGAGCGGCGGCGACGAGTCGAAGCCGACGAACTTCACCGCGCGGTTCGCGCCGACGAGCCCCTCCTGCCGCAGCGCAAGGAGCATCCCGAACGTCGCCGATTCGTTCGGGCAGAAGATGCCCGTCGCGACGCGCAAGCGGTCCATCAGGTTGAGCGCCTCGGACTTCGCTTCGCCCGCGGTCGTGCCGGAGTAACGGTTGTCGACGAGCACCTGCACTCCGGACTCGGCCTTCAGCGCCGCGAGGCAACCCTCCTCACGGTCGGTCGTGCTCGCCGAGCCGACCATGTACCGCATCACGACCGCGCCGCCCTGCTTGCCCATCGCGTTCGCGAGCGCTGCGCCGCCGAGCGCGCCCGCCTTTCGGTTGTCGGTCGCGACGTAGCTCGTGAAGTCCTGGCCCGGCGTGCCGTCGAGCGATGAATCGAAGATCACCACCGGGATCCCCGCCGCCTTCGCTTCCTTCACGACGCCGACCAGCGCGGCGCGATCGAGCGGCGCGAGCGCGATGCCGTCGACGTGCTGCGACAGGAACTGCTGCACCAGTTGGATCTGCTGGGCGCGGTCGTTCTCCTGCAGCGGTCCTTTCCAGATCACGTCGACGCCGAGCGCCTTGCCCGCGTCCTTCGCGCCGCGCTCGACGGATTTCCAGAACACGTGCGTCGTGCCTTTCGGAATCACCGCGAGTCGGCGCTGCGCTGCGCGCGCGCCGCTTGACGCCGGCGCACCCGCGCCGTCGTGATCCGAGCAGGCGGCGCAGCACGCCGAGACGATCATCGTCACCAAGACTCTTGCGCGCATGTCATTCACTCCATACCGCGTCGACTTCGATCGATCGTGCCGCGCTCACCATCACGACGTCGAGCCGGATTGCGCAAGACGTCGGGCGCAATTACAACGCGGGCCTCGGAGGAACACGCTTGGCACGTGCGAAGGAAAGCAGCGACGATAGAGGTCAACGCTACCGGGCGCCCGCGCTGGAAAAGGGTCTCGACATCCTCGAACTGCTCGCGGATCGGCCCGATGGGCTCTCACAGACGGAGATCGCGAAGGAACTCCGCCGCACCGTCGGCGAGATCTTCCGCATGCTCAATTGTCTGGTCGAGCGCGACTACGTCACGATCCGCCGCCCCGGCGATCGCTACGTGTCGACGCTCAAGCTCTTCGAGCTCTCCCACAAGAACCCGCCGCTCCCGCGCCTCCTGCACATCGCGCTGCCGATGATGCACGAGCTCGCGATCGCGCTCACGCAGTCGACGCACCTCACGGTCGTCGAAGCGGGTCACGGCGTGATCATCGCGCAGGTCGACAGCCCCGGCCCGATCGGCTTCTCCGTGCGCGTCGGCTCGGTGCTCGACCTCGCGAACACCGCGTCGGGCCACGTGCTGCTCGCGTTCCGCTCGAAGGAGGATCGCCAGCGGCTGTTCGACCGCCGCGCGAGCGAGGTTCACAAGTTCGGCGCGCTCGACGCCGGCTCGCTCGTGCCGCGCGACAAGGCGATCGCGCAGGTCGCGACGCAGGGCTTCGCCGAGATGGAGTCGACGCGCATCCGCGGCATCCACGACATCTCGTTCCCGATCCTCGACCACAACGGCGGCGCCGTCGCCGCGCTCACGATGCCGTTCATCCAGCGGCTCGACCTCGACGGCGAGAGCACGCTCGAGGCAGCTCGGCTCGCTCTCGGCCGCGCCGCGTCGCGACTGTCCACGCTGATCGGCGGCGGGGCCCCGCGCCCGCAGCACGTCGACCGCGAGGCCGTGCACGGGAACGGGCAAGCGGTTTGACAGCGGGCGGTCTCGAATCGTTCGACCCGGCGCGGCTGCGGCAGCGTCAGGAGCCGCCGACCCGTCCGGCGCCCGTCGTCATCATCGGTGCGGGCGGAATCGTCGTCGACGCGCACCTCCCCGCCTACCGCTCGCTCGGGCTCGAGGTGATCGGCGTGCACGACGTCGACGTCGAGCGTGCGCGTTCGACCGCCGCCCGCTTCTCGTTGCCGCGCGCGTTCGAGACGCTCGCCGCCGCGATCGAAGCCGGCGCCCGCGCCGGCGCGACGTTCGACATCGCGGTGCCGCCCGACCGCCTGTTCGACGTGCTGACGCAGATTCCCGCCGGCGCCGCGGTGCTGATGCAGAAGCCGATGGGCACCGACCTGTTCGACGCGACGCGCATCCGCGCGCTGTGCCGCAAGCGGCGCCTGATCGCAGCGGTGAACTTCCAACTGCGCTTCGCGCCGATGATGCTCGCGCTCGCGGACCTCGTCGCGAGCGGTCTGCTCGGGCGGCTTGTCGAGCTCGAGTTCCACGTCAACGTGCACATGCCGTGGGAGATGTGGCCCTTCCTCGAGACGCTGCCGCGCATGGAGCTCGCGCTGCACTCGGTGCACTACCTCGATCTCTCGCGCGCGCTGCTCGGCGAACCGCGCGGCGTCTACGCGCGCACCGTGAAGCACCCGCGCGCACCGCGGCTCGCGAGCAGTCGCTCGAGCGTGATCCTCGACCACGGGCCGGACGTGCGCGCGTGCTTCTCGGTGAACCACCATCACGCGTTCGGTCCGCGTCACCAGGACTCGTCGCTGCGCGTCGAAGGGGAGCGGGGCGCCGCGATCGCGACGCTCGGCGTCAATCTCGACTACCCGCGCGGCCGGCCCGATCGACTCGAGGTGTGTTTCGCCGGCGGTGAGTGGCGCGAGGTTCCTCTCGCCGGCAACTGGTTTCCCGATGCGTTCCGCGGTCCGATCTGCAATCTGCAGCGATTCGCGCATGGAGAGGATCGCGCTCTCGTGTCCGGCGTCGAAGATGCCTGGAAAACGATGGCGCTCGTCGAGGCCTGCTACGCGTCGGATGCACACGGCGCGACGGCCCTGCCGAAGGACGCCGACCCGCCGCACGACGGGCACGAGACGCACGAGGAGCGATGACGCCGCCGCGAGTCGATGCACACCAGCACTTCTGGTCCCTCGCGCGCGGCGACTACGGCTGGCTGACGCCGGACCTCGTCCCGTTGTGGCGCGATTTCGGACCGGACGATCTCGCGCCGCTCCTCGCGCGTCACGCGATCCGCGCGAGCGTCGCGGTGCAGGCGGCGCCGACCGTCGCCGAGACGCTGTTCCTGCTCGATCTCGCCGACCGCTCGTCCTCGATCGCGGGCGTGGTCGGGTGGACCGACCTCGAAGGTGTGCACGCGCCGGCTCAGATCTCGCGGCTCGCGCGGCGGCGGAAGCTCGTCGGCCTGCGGCCGATGCTGCAGGATCTCGCCGATGAACGCTGGGTGCTGCGTCCCGCGCTCGAGCCGGCGCTGCGCGCGATGGAGGAGGAGAACCTCGCGTTCGACGCGCTGGTGCGCCCGAACCACCTGCCGCACCTGCACGAGTTCGTCGCGGCGCACCAAGACCTCACGGTCGTCGTCGACCACGCGGCGAAGCCGACGACACGCCGCCGTCCCGCGCGCTTCGCCGGCTTCGAGTCGTGGGCCGCGGACATGACGTCGCTCGCGCGCTTCCCGAACACCTGGTGCAAGTTGTCCGGCCTCGTCACCGAAGCGGAGGTCGGCGCGGCCACGGACGACTTCGCGCCGGTCGTCGATCTCCTGCTCGCGACGTTCGGTCCGCGCCGGCTCTTGTGGGGGAGCGACTGGCCGGTCGCGACGATCGCGTGCGACTACTCGGAGTGGTTCGCGATCTGCGAACGGTTGCTCGCGCCGCTCGATCGCGAAGATCTCGAAGCGGTGCTCGGCGGCAACGCGACGCGCTGCTACCGTCTCGCCTCCCGCATCCCGGAACTCGCGCACGACAACTCCCCCGCGGGCAATCCATGACCGACGCGAAGATCCAGTCGCTGCAGGTGAAGGACGTCCGGTTCCCGACTTCCGATCGGAAGGACGGGTCGGACGCGATGCACCCCGACCCGGACTACTCGTGCGCGTGGGTCGAGATCACGACCGACCGCCCCGGCCTCACCGGCACCGGCCTCACGTTCACGATCGGCCGCGGCACCGAGCTGTGCGTGGCGGCCGTGGAAGCGTTGCGCCCGCTCGTCGTCGGCCGCACGCTCTCGTCGATCACCTCCGACTTCGCGGGGTTCTGGCGCGCGCTGACTTCCGATTCGCAATTGCGCTGGGTCGGCCCCGAGAAGGGCGTGCTCCACCTCGCGACGGCGGCGATCGTGAACGCGGTGTGGGACCTGATCGCGCGCGCGGCGAACCAGCCGCTGTGGCGCCTGATCGCCGACATGCCGGCCGAGCAGTTGGTCGCGTCGATCGACTTCCGATACATCAGCGACGCGCTCACGCCCGAGCAGGCGCTCGCCATCCTCCGCGAGAACGAGCCGACGAAAGCCGCGCGGATCGCCGAGCTCGAGAAGGACGGCTTCCCCGCGTACACGACGTCGTGCGGCTGGCTCGGCTACTCCGACGAGCGCATCCGCGCGCTGTGCCGCGAAGGCGTCGCCGCCGGCTTCACGCACTTCAAGATCAAAGTCGGCGCGAGCCTCGCCGACGACCTGCGCCGCGCGGCGGTCGTGCGCGCCGAGATCGGCCCGAACCGGCGGATGATGTTCGACGCGAACCAACGCTGGGACGTCGACGAAGCGATCTCGCACATGCGCGAGCTGGCGCGCTTCGACCCGTGGTGGATCGAGGAGCCGACGTCGCCGGACGACGTGCTCGGCCACGCGCGGATCGCGCGCGCGCTGCATCCGATCGGCGTCGCGACCGGCGAGCAGTGCCAGAATCGCGTCCTGTTCAAGCAGTTCTTCCAGGCGCAGGCGCTGCGCTTCTGCCAACTCGATTCGTGCCGGCTCGGCGGACTGAACGAAGTGCTCGCCGTGCTCCTGCTCGCGAAGAAGTTCGGCGTGCCGGTCTGCCCGCACGCGGGCGGCGTGGGACTGTGCGAGTACGTGAACCACATCGTGATGATCGACTACGCGCGCATCGGCGCATCCTTCGTCGATCGCATCGCGGAGTACGTCGACCACCTCTCCGAACATTTCGAGAACCCGTCGGTCGTGAAAGCCGGTCGCTACCTGCCGCCGGCGACGCCGGGTTACGGCGCGCGATTGAAGGCGCAGTCCGTGCGCGACCACGAGTTCCCGGACGGCCCGGTGTGGCGCCAGCGCCGCGCGCGCGCCGACGGCGAGAACGGAGCGAAGCCGTGACCGGACGACTGAAAGGGCGCCGCGCGCTCGTCACCGCCGCGGGTCAGGGCATCGGCCGCGCCGCGACGCTCGCGTTCCTGAAGGAAGGCGCGTTCGTGATCGCCACCGACGTGAACGAGACCGCGCTCTCGACCCTGCCGAAGGACGAGCGGCTCGGGAAGGCGAAGCTCGACGTCACCGACGCATCCGCGATCGAAGCGCTGGTCAGCGCCGGCGGACCGTTCGACGTGCTGTTCAACTGCGCCGGCTTCGTGCACCACGGCACCGTGCTCGAAGGCACCGAGCGCGACTTCGACTTCTCGTTCGACCTGAACGTGAAGTCGATGTGGCGGATGATCCGCGCGGTGCTCCCCGGGATGCTGTCGCTCGGCAAGGGCAGCATCGTGAACATGTCGTCGGTTGCGTCGAGCGTGAAGGCCGCGCAGAACCGCTGCATCTACGCCGCGACGAAGGCAGCCGTGATCGGGCTCACCAAGTCGGTCGCCGCCGACTTCGTCACGCGCGGCGTCCGCTGCAACGCCGTCTGCCCCGGGACGGTGCAGACGCCGTCCCTCGACGACCGCATCCGCGCGCAGGCCGACCCGGAGAAAGCGCGCGCCCAGTTCATCGCGCGGCAGCCGATGGGGCGGCTCGGCACGCCGGAAGAGATCGCGGCGCTCGTCGTGTACCTCGCGTCCGACGAGTCGAGCTACACGACCGGGACGGTGCACGTGATCGACGGCGGTTGGAGCAACTGATGAAGCTCTTGCGCTACGGCGCGCCCGGCCGCGAACGCCCCGGCCTCGTCGATCCGAACGGCGCGATCCGCTCGCTCGACGGCGTCATCCCCGACCTGCGCGGCGAGCACCTCGACCCCGACCGTCTCGCGCAGCTCGCGCGCCTCGACGTCACGCGGCTCCCGCGCGTGGACACGAAGCCGCGCCTCGGGCCGTGCGTCGCGGGCACCGGCAAGTTCATCTGCATCGGGCTCAACTACAAGGATCACGCCGCCGAGGCCGGCATGACCGTCGCGCCCGAGCCGGTGATCTTCATGAAGGCGACGTCCGCGATCTGCGGCCCGAACGACGACATCGTGATCCCGCGCGGCTCGAAGAAGAGCGATTGGGAGGTCGAGCTCGGCGTCGTGATCGGCAAGCGCGCGAAGCACGTGTCGAAGCGGGACGCGCTCGCGCACGTCGCCGGCTACTGCGTGGTGAACGACCTCTCCGAGCGCGAATACCAGCTCGAGCACCACGGCCAGTGGTCGAAGGGGAAGAGCTGCGACACGTTTGGTCCGATCGGCCCGTGGCTCGTGACGAAGGACGAGGTCCCCGATCCGCAGGCGCTGCGCCTGTGGCTCGAGGTCGACGGGAGGAAGTTCCAGGACAGCACGACCGCGCAGATGGTCTACGGCGTCGCGGAGATCGTCTCCTACCTGAGCGGCTTCATGTCGCTCCTGCCCGGCGACGTCATCTCGACCGGCACGCCGCCCGGCGTCGGCATGGGGCAGAAACCCGAGCCGGTTTGGCTGCGCGCGGGTCAGACGATGCATCTCGGGATCGACGGCCTCGGGGAGCAGACGCAGCGGACCGTTGCGGAGGGGTGAGCGCGGGATGCGGGAGCGAGCACCCGGATTATTTCGTCGTATTTCCAGATGGGGGGGGGATACGTTGTGCCGTGTCGTCGACGTGAAGATATGACGCTGCAGTGTGCCAGCGAGCGCGGATGGACCGCTGCGGGAAATCAGGGAGCGCTGGATTCACTACCGCGCAGAAGGGGGCCAAATGTCTTTGACTCGGCATATGCTCGGCGCGCACGGAGTCTGTTTCTTGATTGGTTGTGTCGCCGGGGCTGGCGTGGTGACCCTCGTCGTGGCGGCCGGGCGGCCGCAGCCGAAAACGCCCACCAGCACGCCTCCCATCAGCACGACCGAGGAAGCTACGCATCCGACGAAACTCCGGGAACACGCGTTACCGCAGTCGAATTTCGGGGGCATGGTGCGAGAAGAGCTCCTTCCCAGTGTTGCAAGGGACGCACAATCAGCTGGAGACTCCGCCGCTTTGACCGACGAACTTGCGCCCGACTTGCTTCCGGCATGGAACGAGTATGAGACGAGTGAACACATCGCACAGAGCCGGCGATTCAATCCATCCGCGATTGTGCTCTCTCACGACGAGCTGGCCGAACTCACACTCATATTCACGGCAAGCTGTGAGGAACTTGCAAAGGCTAATCGTGAACTGGACATGAGTACGCGACTCGCGATCGAGGAAAAGCGCGCGGCTGGCATGCGTCAGCCGACTTGGGAGTACGGAAACCAGCAACCCCAGGGGACGGTGGTCGCGATGACGCTCGACCCCGACGGCACTCAACAGCGGTTTATCGTCCGGCCCGGGGAAAACCCGCGGCTCGATCGCGCATCCGCGTGGGTCGAGCAGGCCAGTCTTGCAGGCGAGAGCTCGATCGCTGAGTTCTTCCGCAAGGCATCGCGGTCTCGCCGATAGGTGCGCAGGGCAAAGTGCCGCGTCTACTCGGGAAATCCGGGAGACAATGGATCAACAGGACCTTAGCCGATGGCATTAATAGGAGACTCCAATGACACGTAGCGTGCGGTCACTGTTCCTCGCTTTAAACGTACTTGTGTTCGCGTTATTTCTGTCAATCGTTGCTTATGCTTACGAGTGCACTTGTACGCCTTCATTGCCTGGTGATGGTGAGAGCGGCGGCGACGCGAGCGCGTGCGTTACGGGCACGATTGTCGCCACCGTCGCCATGAAGAACGGTCACTGCACTGAAGGGACGTGCTCGGGTGTCGCGAAGCCTTGTCAGTTCTTCTTCACGTTCTCAATTCCGTGGAGCCCGTCATGCACCGAGGACGCAAGCGGCTATTGGGGTGGGCTGCCGACGGGCTGGACTTCCGTAAACTACAGTGGCGGTACTCTCACGCTCAAAGCACAGGAGTCGACCGCGTGCGGGGCCGACAAGTACTTCGATATCTGGCTCGGCGATCCGAATAATGGAGGTACAAAGATTTTCTGGGCTTTGTTTCACTGTGCGAACTGCGGAAGCTATTAACCGCTGAAGCAGTGCCGAGTCGTTCATACGCCTACGGTGAGGGGTATTTTGTCGCCAGTCCCGGCAAGGTCCGGAATTCTCATTAGCGGAGTCCCGGCTTGCGCGAGTTCATCAAGAGGTACAACCCGCTCTTCCCCGGGCACACGAGGTCCACGTCGCCGTCTTTGTCGAGGTCGACCGCGGTCAGCGTGAGGCCCGCGCCGATCGCGCCGCCTTCGTGGATCGTCGTGCGGCGGAACGCGCGGGTCGCGCGGTCGAACGCGTAGTCGAAGATTACCAGCGGATCGCCGACGCCCGGGTCGTTGTCGTGCGCGTGGAAGCGCTTGCCCGTCACGATCTCCGGCACGCCGTCGCCGTCGAGGTCGGCGAGCGCGAGCGAGTGTCCCATCGACCAGTCGTGATCGACGTCGTGCTTCACGAAGCGGTGCGCGGGGTCCGCGGTCTGCTCGAGCCAGCACGTGCCGTAGTCGTGTCCGTTCGCCGCGAACAGGTCCGCGTCGCCGTCTCCGTCGAAGTCGCGCACGACGATCGCGATGCCGAGGTGCCCGAGCGCGAAGTCGGCGGGGAACGGATGGAACTCCCAGTCCGGCGCCGCGAGCCACCCGCCCGGCTTCACGAAGTCGTTCTTCCCGTCGCCGTTCACGTCGCCGACGCCGATGCCGTGGCCGCCGATCGTCGCCGACACGTCGTGGCGCACGAGCGTGCCGTTCTCGACGCGGTACCACACGACCTTGTCCGTCACATCGGGCACGAAATCGAGTCGCCCGTCGCCGTCGACGTCGACCGCGAGCGCCGTCTCCATGTTGCCCGGCTCGTCGACGACGTGCTCCGTCCACGCGGGCCACTGCGCGATCTCTTCGTGCGCCGCGCCCGGGTTCTCGCGCCAGACGACCGCGCGGCGATGCCAACTGCACGAGACGATGTCGATCCAACTGTCGCCGTTCACGTCGAGCGGGACGTCGGCAAAGTCGAGGCGGTAGCCGTCCGCCGCGCCGACCGCGCCGATCGGATGGCGCGTCCAGTCCGGCGCGGCGAACCATGAGTCGCCCGACGCGAGGTCGAGGTCGCCGTCCTTGTCGAAGTCGGCGACGCCGACCGCTTCGAAGTTCGAGCGCGCGTCGATCGTGACCGCGTCGAATGGAAGCGGCGCCGGCGCGGAGGCCGGCGGATCTCCCGGCAGGAGCGCGAGCGACGCGGCGAGAGCGAATGCGAGCATCGCGTCAGCCCTCCAGCCGGAACACTTCGGTCATGGTCGACCACCACTCGCCCGGACGCGCACCGGGAACCGTGCGTTGGTACCGCCGCATCATCGCGTCCCACTCGCGGCACTTCGCGTCCTCCGCGTAGCGCTGGTAGTCGCGCGCCGGATCGAACGCGTCGTCCGCCTCGCACACCATGAAGAGCCGCGCGCCGTGGCGGAAGATCCGCATCGAGCGGATGCCGATCGCGCGCAGCGACGCCGTCACCTCGGGAAACACGCGGCGATGCCACGATTCGTATTCGGCGATGAGGCGCGGGTCGTCGACCAGGTCGAGGCACTGGGCGAAGGTCTTCATGCGGGAAGCGTAGGGAGTTCGCGGCGCGCGCGATCGATCGAGCGCGTCAGCGCTTGAGCGCGGCGGGCCGGGCCGGTGCCGCGGGCGGCGAGGTCGCCGGGCCGCGCTCGACCTCGATCACCTTCAAACCCGCGCGCCACAGCGCGTCGATCACGGCGCCTTCGGGCGGCGACTTCAGTCCGACGTCGACGAACGCGGGTCCGGTCGCGTCCGCGTAGCCCATCAACGCGACCACGTGCGCGCCGCGCGATGCGCAGATCGCGGCGACGTCGATCTCCGCGCGCGAGTCGTTCGCGAGCAAGAGCCGGTTGCGACCCTCCGAGCGGCAGATGCCGACGAGAGCGCGGAAGAGATCCGATTCCGTGACGATGCCGACGACGGCACCGTGCTCGACGACCGGCAGTCCGCTGATCTTGTGGTCGAGCATCTGCTTCGCGGCGACCTCGATGTGATCGTTCGGCGCGACGGTGAGCACCGGCGTCGTCATCACGCGCGACACCGGCGTGTCCATGCCGTGCGCGCCCGCTTCGGTATCCATCTGCTCCGGCGTGCCCGGCAGGATCGACAACAGCCGCCGCTCGCTCACGATCCCGACCAGGCGACCGCGATCGACGACCGGCGCACGCCGGACCCGCTTCGCGCGCAGGTCGTGCAGGGCATCCGAGCAATGCCGCTCCGGCGGCAGCGTGAACACCGGCGAACACATGAAGTGGCGAATGAGCACGATGCATCATCGACCGGCGCCCCCGCTTCGATGAACCCATTCAAAGTCGTGACCGACCGCGCCGCGCCCGCGGCGCGAAGTCGATCGCGCACCGCATTTGTTTTCGCCCGAAGCAAGAGTGCGAGCGAACACCGAGCGAGGGCGGGTGCGAGGGGGTCTCTCGAGCTGAAATCCGCAGCGAGCCGGCGCAGCAAAGTCCGAGCGATCCGACGCCCGATCGCGCAGACGCTCCATGCAAGGCACTCCGCGGCCGAGCGCAGCGAGGACCCGCAGATCGAGAGACCCCCTCGCACCCGCCCGAGCGTCGCTCTCGCATCCCGCCGGACATTCCTGAACAATCCCGCGATGCCCGACGCGGACCTCCTCGTCATCGGCGCCGGAATCGTCGGCCTCGCCACCGCGCGCCAGTTCCAACGCGCGCGGGCCGGCGCGCGCGTCGTCGTCGTCGACAAGGAACCGCGCGTCGCCGCGCACCAGACCGGTCGCAACTCCGGCGTCGTCCACTCCGGGATCTACTACAAGCCCGGCTCCGCGAAGGCGCGCACCTGCCGGCGCGGCAAGGCGCTGCTCGAGGAGTTCTGCCGCGAGCACTCCGTCCGTTTCGAGACCTGCGGAAAGGTGATCGTCGCGACCGCCGAATCGGAGCTGCCGCGGCTCGACGCGCTCGCGGTGAAAGCGCGCGCCAACGGCGTCGCGTGCGAGTGCATCGGACCGGAGCGGCTGCGCGAGATCGAGCCGCACGCGGCGGGCATCGCCGCGCTGCACGTGCCGGAGACCGGGATCGTCGACTACGTCGGCGTCTGCGAGGCCCTCGCGCGCGAGATCCGCGGCAACGGCGGCGAGGTCGTGTTGAACGCGCGCGTGACCTCCGCTCGGTCGACGCCGACCGGGCGCGTCGTCGTCACGTCGGCGGGCGAGTTCGCGGCGCGCACGACGGTGAACTGCGCCGGCCTCCACAGCGATCGCGTCACGGAGTCCCTCGGCGCCGCGCGTCCTGCGCGCGTCGTCCCGTTCCGCGGCGAGTACTTCACGCTCGCGCCCGCCGCGATGTCGCTCGTGAAGAACCTGATCTACCCGGTGCCCGACCCGACCTTCCCGTTCCTCGGCGTGCACTTCACGCGGCTCGTGAACGGCGGCGTCGAGTGCGGGCCGAACGCCGTGCTCGCGCTCGCGCGCGAAGGGTACGACTGGTCCACGATCGACCTCGCCGACCTGTGGGACGTGTTCAGCTACGGCGGCTTCTGGAAGTTCGCGGGCCGCCATTGGCGCACCGGATTCGGCGAAGTGCATCGCTCGATCTCGCGCGCCGCGTTCACCACCGCGCTGCAGCGGCTCGTGCCGGAGATCCGCGTCGAGCACCTCGTGCGCGCGGAAGCCGGCGTGCGCGCGCAGGCGCTGCTTCCGGACGGCGCGCTCGTCGACGATTTCCTGGTCGTCGCGCGAGACGGCGCCGTGAGCGTCCTGAACGCGCCGTCGCCGGCGGCGACCGCCTCGCTCGCGATCGGCGAGGAGGTCGTGGCGCGCGTGATCGAGATGGAAGGCGGAACGCGATGAACGAACCGGACACGACCGTCTTCCCGAGCGCGCGCCTGCACGAGTTCTGCGTGCGCGTGCTGCGGCACTTCGAAGTCCCCGCCGATCACGCGCGCCTCGCCGCCGACGTCTTGATCGCTGCCGACCTGCGCGCCATCGACTCGCACGGCGTCGCGCGGCTCAAGACCTACGTCGAGCTGTTCGAGGCCGGCCGCATGAACCCGCGGCCCGCGCCGCGCGTGATCCGCGAGACGCCGAGCACCGCGACCGTCGACGGCGATAACGGCCTCGGCTTCGTCGTCTCCGACTTCGCGATGAAGATCGCGCTCGAGAAGGCGGCCGCGCACGGCTCCGGCTGGGTGTCGGTGTGCAACACGAACCACTTCGGCATCGCCGGCTGGTATGCGACGCAGGCGCTCGCGCGCGACATGATCGGCGTCGCGATGACGAACAGCACGAAGCTCGTCGCACCGTTGTGGGGCGCCGAGCGCATGCTCGGGACCAACCCAATCGCCGTCGCGGTGCCCGCCGGCGCGGAGCCGGCGATGGTGCTCGACATGGCGACGTGCGCCGCCGCGTTCGGCAAGGTCGAGATCGCGAAGCGCGTCCGCGCCGCGATCCCGACCGGCTGGGCGATCGGCAAGGACGGCCGCGACACGAACGATCCGCAGGGAATGATCGATGGCGGCGCGCTGTTGCCGCTCGGCTCCGACCGCGAGCACGGCGGGCACAAGGGCTACGGCCTCGCTCTCGTCGTCGACGTCTTGTGCGCGGTGTTGTCGGGCGCGAACTGGGGGCCGTTCTGTCCGCCGTTCACGCTGCGGCTCGATCCTCCGAAGCGCTCGGTCGGGAAGGGAATCGGCCACTGCTTCGGCGCGCTGCGCGTCGACGGCTTCATCGAGGTCGACGAGTTCAAACGGCAGATGGACGACCTGATCCGCACGATGCGCGGGACGCAACCGGCGCCGGGCACGAGCGGACCGCTGATCCCCGGCGACCCCGAGCGCGCCGCCGAAGCGGTGCGCGCGTCCTCGGGCATCCCGCTCGTCGGCGCGGTCGTCGAAGACTTGCAGGACGTCGCGCGGCGGACGCGGATCCAGTTCTGAGCGCGGGATTGCCCCCGGTCCTACCGCCTCGCGCGCGATCGGGAGGTGAATCTTGCGCGGAGCGCCGCGCGAACTCCCTTCCCGGGATGCGGAGCGCGCTATGCGTTCTGCTTCGGACGTCGCGTCCGGTCCGCAGCGAAGGAGTCGCCCGTGCATCGCATCATCGCGCTCGCCGTGTTCGCCCTGTTCGCCGTGGCGTCGCGCACCGCCGCCGC
>CAZBOK010000005.1:0-3979 GCA_964493525.1 uncultured Phycisphaeraceae bacterium
CCCGTCGCGCAGATGCACGGAGCCGACGGTGAACGGCAGCACGGCGTTCAACCGCTCGAGCACGCGCAGGAGCGCGGTGTCGAGTCGATCCGACTCGTGCAGATCCTCCGACACGTCGAGCAGGAAGCGCATCTCGCCCGCCGAGACGCGCAGCTCGCGCGCGTGCTCTTCCGCGGCGGCGGCGGCGGCGCGCGACCGCGACAGGCGTCGGTCGCGCGCGAACGAATCGAGCAGGAACAGGATGACGAGGCCCAGCACGTAGGCCGCGACGTAGCGCGGCTCGAAGCCCGGCCCGAGGCGCGAGACGATGCGCGGCGCGACGTCCTGGTACAGACCGATGAACCCGCCCGCGAGCGACAGCGGGACGAGCGTGCGGAGGACGGTGCGGGCGAGGTCTTGCGTGGGAACGCGAGGCACGAGGAGGACTCCCGCAGGAACATCGGGATTCGCGACGCCCCTCCTTTAGATGCACGGTCGGCGGCGGCCCGGTGGCGAACGCGTCGTCCGAACGGTGGAATCGCATCCCGGCCATGCGCACCTGCGACCTGCTGATCGCGAACCTCGCGGAAGTCGTGACCTGCCGCGGCAAGACGCCGCGCGTCGGCGCCGCGCTCGACGATGCCGGCGTCATCGAACAGGGCGCGGTCGCGATCGAAGGCGGGCGCGTCGTCGCCGCGGGTCCGGAGGCCGACGTGCGGCGCGAGTTCCGCGCGGCGCGCGAGGAGGACGGCCGCGGCGGCGTGCTCCTGCCCGGCTTCGTCGACGCGCACACGCACCCGGTGTTCGCCGGGACGCGCGAGCGCGAGTTCGACCTGCGCGTGCGCGGCAAGACTTACCAGGAGATCACCGCGGCGGGCGGCGGCATCTACTCGTCGGTGCGCCAACTCCGCGCCGCCGACGACGCGACGCTCGAGCGCGCACTGCGCGAGCGTCTCGATCGGTTCCTCGCGCACGGCACGACGACGATCGAGGCGAAGTCGGGCTACGGTCTGAACGCGGTCGACGAGCTGCGCTCGCTCGAGATCCTGCGCCGCGTCGCCGCCGATCATCCGATCGAAGTCCACGCGACGTTCCTCGGCGGGCATCAGGTCCCGCCCGAGTGGAAGCACGATCGCGCGGCGTACTTCGACCTCCTGATCCGCGACGTGCTGCCGAGCGTCGTCGATCGCCAGCTCGCCGTCGCGTGCGACGTGTTCTGCGACGACGGTGCGGTGACGGTCGAGGAATCGCGCCGCCTGCTGACGGCGGCGAAGAGCCGGGGACTTAGGCTGCGCGTCCACGCCGACGAGCTGGCGTGCATCGGCGCGTCGCAGCTCGCGGGCGAGCTGCGCGCCGATTCCGCGGACCACCTGTGCCGCGTCGACGACGCCGGCATCGCCGCGCTGCGCCGCGGAGGGACGAGCGCGGTGCTCCTGCCCGGCACCGTGCTGTCGCTCGGCATGAAGGCCGTCCCGCCGGCGCGCAAGCTGATCGACGCCTCGGTGCCGGTCGTCATCGCGACCGACTTCAACCCGGGGACGTCCTACCTGCAGTCGATGCCGGTCGCGATCCAGCTCGCGTGCGCGCTGTTGCGGATGAGCGTCGCGGAGGCGATCGTCGCGGCCACGGCGAACGCCGCGCACTCCCTGCAGGTCGCCGACCGCGTCGGGTCGATCGAGCCGGGCAAGGACGCCGATCTCGTGCTGCTCGACCGCCCGTCGCACTTGTTCCTCGGTTACGAGCTGGGCGAGAATCCCGTGCGCGCCGTGCTGAAGCACGGGCGCGTCGTGTACCGTCGGAACGATGCTCCGCCGCGAGCCGGCGACGAGGAGCGAGCGTGACTGAAATCGTCGAGTGCGTGCCGAACTTCAGCGAAGGCCGGCGCCCCGAGATCGTCGAGCGCATCGTCAACGCGATCGCGGCGGTCGACGGCGTCACCCTGCTCGATCGCGAGTCCGACCCGGACCACAACCGCTCCGTGATCACGTTCGTCGGCGGCCGCGGCCCCGTCCTCACCGCCGCGGTCGCGGGCGTGAAGGCCTGCCTGCCGCTGATCGACCTGAACCGCCATCAAGGCCAGCACAAGCGGATGGGCGCGTGCGACGTGCTGCCGTTCGTGCCGGTGTCCGGCGTCACGCTCGACGAGTGCGCCGACCTCGCGCGCCGCGCGGGCAAGCGGATCGGCGACGAGTTGAAGGTGCCGGTCTTCCTCTACGAGCACGCCGCGACGCGCCCGGAGCGCAAGGACCTCGCGGAGATCCGCAAGCCCGAGTTCGAGGGCCTGCGCGAACTCATCGGAAAGGACCCGGCACGCACGCCGGACTTCGGCCCGAACCAGATCCATCCGACCGCCGGCTGCATGGCGGTGGGAGCGCGCTTCTTCCTGATCGCCTACAACGTCAACCTGAAGTCGACGGACCTCGCGCTCGCGAAGAAGATCGCGAAGGAGATCCGCGAGCGCGACGGCGGGTTCAAGTGCGTCAAGGCGATGGGATTCGAGTTGAAGGAGCGCGGGCAGGTGCAGGTGTCGATGAACCTCACGAACTACACCGTGACGCCGATCCGCACCGTGTTCGATGCGATCGCGGAAAAGGCGCGGGCGGCGGGCGTCGAGATCGCCGAGAGCGAGCTGGTCGGCCTCGCGCCGCGCGCCGCGCTCGACGCCGCGACCGCTCGTCACGTGCGTCTCGCGGGGTTCGACGAGAAGCGCCAGATCATCGAGTCCCTGCTCGGGATCGCCGCGTCATGAGCGCTGCGAGATCCGCGGTCGCGCTGCTCGCGGCGCTCGTCGTGCTCGCGCCGGCATCGCGCGCGCAGGAACCCGGCGAGCAACTCTGCGGCGATTGCCACACGACCGGCAAGATCCCGCACGAGCACACGAAGGCGGAGCTCGACCAGGAGAAGGACTGCATCTACTGCACGACGTTCATGGAGAAGGACAAGGAGGCGCTCGGCCTCGACTGGATGCCGTGTCCGAAGTGCAGGACTCCGTCGATGCAGGCGCGCGCGAAGTCCGAGTTCGACGCGGAGATGACCACGCGCCGCACGTGGATCGAGGAGCGCCGCAAGCGCGTCGACGCGCTGGTCGGGCACCCGTGCTGGCACCTGCGCACCGAGCACTTCGAGCTGACGTGGGACGTGCAGCAGTGGAAGGTCGGCCAACACATCTACGACGCGCACACGATGCTCCACATCTGGGCCGACCGGTTCGAGTCGCTCTACGCGGAGATCCAGAAGCTCCACGGCGTCGACGACCACGACATGGGCAAGGGCGGCGGACGCACGCGCTTCGAAGTGATGATGTTCGAGGGCGAGAAGAGCGCGCTCACGCTGCGCCCGCGCATCCTCGGCGGCACGAGCCACGCGGTGTTCGGTCCGGTCGCGGAGATCCAGATCGACTGGATCGACAAGAAGAAGCAGCGCGACGACGACGAGTTCGCGCAATACATGACGCACCACGTCGCGCACCTCATCTATCACGACATGGATCGCGACGCGAAGTGGCTGCATGAGAAGTACGGGTGGATGCAGGAGGGCCTCGGACACTTCTGGGAGATGCGCAAGTACGGCGCGCCGCGCACCTACTGCAGCCGCGAAGCCGGCGCGGACCTGAACTGGAAGGGGAAGAACTGGGAGGCGGCGATCAAGCGTGCGGTGCTCGCGGGCGAGGCGATCGCGTTCGCGGATTCGTGCGGGAAGGCCGCCGACACGCTGACTCCACAGGAGCACGTCTACGCGTGGTCGTGGGTCGACTACCTCATCTGGCTCGATCCGACCAAGCTGCCGCAGATGCTCGGGATGATGAAGAGCAACGAGCAGCCGCCGGTTCGCGAGTGTCTGATGGAGTCGTACGGGATCACGATGGGGCAGTTCGACGAGGGCTGGCAGCAGTTCGTGAAGGACGTCTACTCGACCGCGCCGACGAAGGGGCCGACGATCCGCGCGCCGAAGGGCGCCGACCCCAAGGCGAAAGGCGCACCGCCGAGCAAGGATGACGGCG
>CAZBOK010000005.1:4079-35758 GCA_964493525.1 uncultured Phycisphaeraceae bacterium
CCGAAGGGCGCCGACCCCAAGGCGAAAGGCGCACCGCCGAGCAAGGATGACGGCGATTGAGCGACTGCCACGAGGAAGCGGAGCGGACCGCGACGATTCCGAGCTCGGCGCGGATCTTCACGGCGGTTCGCCGCGTGACCCGCGCCGCGTGCCGGACTAATCACCTGCGCCGTACCGCCGCTTCCGCCCGGACGAGAACCGCGTGATGAACCCGATCGACCGACGCTCCGCACTTCGTCGCCTCGCCGGCGCGGTCTGCATCGCGTGCGGCGCGCCGCTCGCCGCGCTCGCCGCGCCCGAGGACGAGAAGCTGTGCGGGACGTGCCACACGACCGGGAAGATCCCGCACCCGCCCGACCCGGACCTCGTGAAGAAGGAAGGCATCGTCGTTCGGTGCACCGAGTTCATGGAGAAGGACAAGGACGCGCTCGGCCTCGATTGGATGCCGTGTCCGAAGTGCGTCGGGTCGACTCAGCAGAAAGCGGCGGCGGCGGAGTTCGCGAAGCGCTTCGACACCGAGAAGCAGTGGATCGAGGGTCGTCGCCAGGAAGTCGACGCGAACGTCCACCACGAGTGCCTGCACCTGCAGACCCCGCACTTCACGATCGCGTGGGACATCCCCGAGATCGAAGTGAAGAAGGTCGTCTACCGGCGGCACGAGGCGGCGCATCTCTACGCGCAGCGCTTCGAAGACCTCTACGCCGAGTTCCAGCGCGTCCTCGGTGTCACCGACGCCGACACCAACCACGCGGTGCATCGGCTCTACATCTTCGAGTCGATGAAGAGCGCGATCGCGGAGTCGCCGCACGTCACCGGCCTCGCGTTCGGACAGACCGAGCACTGCTACAAGATCGACGCGGCGAAGACGTGGCTCGTCTTCTACTGGAACAAGCAGAAGTTCGGCACCGACGAGCTGCTCCACGAATACCTCACGCACCTCGTCGTCCACCTCATCTCGCACGACGTCGGCACCTACACCTACTGGATGTTCGAGCGGTACGGCTGGGTGATGGAGGGCCTCAGCCACTGGTTCGAGGTGCGCAAGTTCGGTCCGCCGGTCGCCTACTGCATCAAGGAGGCCGACCCGATGACGAACTTCCGCGGCAAGGGCTGGGAGCGGATCGTCAAGCTCGCGGTGCTCGCGAACGACTACCCCGCGTTCCAGGACGTGCTGTCGAAAGGCGTGAACGAGCTCGACGGACGCGAGCACGTGTTCTCCTGGTCGTGGGTCGATTACCTGATGTGGCTCGACGCGAAGAAGATGAAGGGGCTGCTGGTCGCGATGAAGGGGGACAAGCTGCCGACGCGGGAGGCGCTGCAGAAGTCGTACGGGCTCACGATCGGCCAGTTCATCGACGGGTGGCTCGCGTTCGTGAAGGAGCAGTACTCGGTGCAGCCGTACGTCGGCGCCCGCGTCCGCGCGCCGAAGGGCGCGCGCTAGCTCGCGGCGGCTCCGCTCAACGAAGGCGGGGAACGCGGGCGAGCACTCGGCGGTGGAAGTCTTTGAGTCCGGGCGCGTAGGCCTGCAGGAAGTGCGTCGCGCTCGCGACGTCGGGCGCGAGCAGCGATGAATCGAGCGCCTGCACGAGGTCGGGGAGCGCGCGCGTCGTCGCGTGGATCGATCCCGAGAAGAGCCGCCCGCGCGGGTGATCGATCCACCACACGGTTTTCGTCGGGTCCTTCTTCCGCACCAGCGCGTTGCGCGGCGAGCACGCTCCGTGGCGGTACCCGTGCGCGTGCAGATTGGCGAGCGCGCGCGCGAACCTCTCGCGCCACCGGATGCGGCGCATGGGCAGGTTGCGCTTCACCGCGCGGCGCAGGAGGCAGGACACGGAGCGCGTGCGCGGGATGCGGCGGAACGCGACGAATTGATCGACCACGACGCCGCCGACGCGTCGTTCGCCGGCCGCGATCGCCGCCGGGACCGGCAGCCCGCACGCGGCGGCGTTCCGCGAGTTGCGCCACTCGCGCTTCACGCGCGACGGCAGGAAGATCGTGAGCGCGTTGCGCAGCGGCGGGCGGCGGTAGACCTTGACGAACAGCGCGAGCTTGCCGTCGTGGCCGTCCGTCTTCACGCGCAGGTGCCACGTGTTGCGTTCGCGCCGCTGCTTCTTCACGTACGGCGCCGTGAAATCGAGCTCGCGGAAGAGGCGCGCGAGCCGACCGTCCGGATCGACGGTCGGGTCGGTCATGACGTCGGGAAACGCGAGCAAGCCGCGCACATTACCGGGCGCGTCGCGGCGAGAAAAGCCGAGTCAGACCGGGCGCTGCAGTCCGAGCTTCTTCACCTTCATGTAGATCGACGCGCGCGAGATCCCGAGCCGGCGCGCGGCCGCGTCCTTGTTCCAGCCGGTCGTGCGGAGCGCGAGCTCGATCGCGTCGCGCTCGAGTTCGCTCATCGGCTTCAGGATCGAAACACCGCCGACGCCGCCCGACGCGATCTGCCCTTCCATGTCCCTCACGCGCGCTTCGGCCTTGCGCGCGTTTTCCAACGCGCCGTTGTGCGTCTTCGTCAGCATGCGCGTGCGGCCGGCGGTCGCGACCAGCGCGATCGCGAGGTCGAGCGTGAGCGTGCCGTCGGCGAACGCGGTCGCGTGCTCGAGGAGGATCGCGCCCGCAGTGTTCCCCTCGACACGAAACGGGATCAGCACGCGGTCGCCGAGCGTCTCGATCCCAGCGGCTTTCGTGTGGGTCGGGCCGTGCTCGTCCGGTTTCGACTTCAGCATCTGCGTCGCGGCGCGCGCGGCGAGGCGCCGCGACTCGCCTTCGGGCGCCCAGCCCTCGCCGGCGGCGCTGCATCCGGACTCCGTGACGACGGTGTCACCGTCGAGCAGGATGCCGTAGGCGCGCGCAGCGCCGGCCGCGGACATCGCGCAGCGCGCGAGCGACGATAGAAACGCTTCGTCATCCCCGGCGAACCCGACGCCTGCAACCGCCTTCAAGTACCGATCGGCGCGCGCGAGCGCGCTCTGGACGTTGTCCTTCTGCATGTGCGACCTCTTCTCGCGAGCCTCTGCCGCGGCTCGTCGACCGCGCGTGCGTGGCGCGCGGTTTCATTCCTCGGGAGAAATCCTACCCAGTCGCCGCGTTGGACGCCGAGCGGGCGCCTCAAGGTCCGCCGAATTCGTGCACTGCTTTTTCGAGCGCGGCGCCTCCTTCAGCGGCGAGACGCCGCCACTCCTCGACGTTCGGGACGCGAACGTGCGGCGCGTCGATCGCGCCGCGCACACCGAAGAGGTCGTGCGGCCAGTTCCGGCCGTGTTCGGCGAGGAAAGCACTGTCGAACAAGTCGGTCGCGGGCAGCGTGAACCCGAACGAGCCGTCTTTCGCGGTCGCTCCGGTGAGCGTCAGCTCGCGTCCGCCCGTCACGACTCTTACCGGATCGACTCGGATGATCCCGCGGTCGAACCGGAAAGAACTTTCGGCGCGATCGATCGGCCGCGGACCCGCGGGACCGGGCAGGAGCTGGTCGAGCAGCGGCGACCCGGTGATGGTGCCGCTCGAGAACGACGCGTGGCCGGTGCCGGAGAGCGACGCGCGGATCGCATCGAGGCCGTCGCCGCGCCCGGAGACGTCGATCTCCGCGGTCATCCGGGAGTCGGTCGCGAGGAGCGGCGGCCCGCCTGCGGGAGCGAAGATCGGCGCCACCGCCGCCGCGAACTGGAGGAGCGTGTAGCGCGGGACGACGTCGCGCGCGGTGAGCTTCGCCGCGGCGAGGCCGCGGTCCGGACCGCCGACCGCGATCTCGGCGGTGCCTTCGAGCTTGCCGCCGCCCGTGACCGCGGCGGTCGCACGCGAAACGCGCACCTTGCCGCCGCCGAGCGAGGCCTCCAGCGCGAAGTCGTCGAACGCATCGACGCCGAACGTCACGCGGGGCGTCTTCACCGAGAGCTTCCCGGTCCATTCCGCGAGGTCGGCGCCGAGCGCGGGCGCCGCGCACTCGGCCCGCAGCCGCAGAGGAGCGCCCTCGAACACGTACAGCTCGCCGCCGCCTTGCACCATGCGGTCGAAGCGCATCCCGAGATCGTCGCCTTCGAGCTTCGCGGTGGCGGAGAACCCCGCGTCGCCGTGCTTCACTCCGACGTCGAGCTTCCCTTCGCCGCCGACCGTGAGGCCCGTTCCGCCGAGCACGCGCAGGAGGAACGACGCGAGGTGCTTCATCTCGCCTTCGACGGAGAACGCCGTCTCGAACCGATCGCCGCCGAGCCACTTGCCGGAGCCGGAGATGTCGCCGAACGCGAACGAGCCGAAGAACTTCTTCACGTCGATGCGGTCGAACGCGGCATCGATGACCGTTTCCGCGTCGAGCGTGATCTCGGCGCCGAGGGGCCACGCGACTCCGTGCGTCGAGAACGCGACACGCTCGCCGGAGACGCTGACGTGGACCGCGCCCGGATCCCCGGGGTTGACGCGCACGTCGAGGCTGCCGATCGCGTGCTCGATGCCGAGGAGCGCCGCGAGGCGCCGCGTCGTCGCTGCGGCGTTCTGCGTCGCGCGCTCGAAATTGGCGCCGAAGTGGACGGCAAGGTCGCCCGCGAACGCGCTGCCGGCGCGACCGAGCGAGCCGTCGCCGTCGGCGAAGCAGAACGACGACAGCAGCTTGAACCGCTCGAGCCGCACGAGCGGCGCGGCGAGGTCGATCTCGGCCTTTCCCGCCAATCGGATGTCGGAGTCGGCCGCGATCGGCGCGCCGTTCTGGTCGATGATCGCGAACCGATCGAGCTGCGTGGTGCCGGAGAGCGAGAAGCGAGGGCCGGGGCCGCATGCGAATTGGAACGCGAGATCGCCCGCGCCCAGCACACGCGCGCCGGGGAACAGCGCCGCCACGAGCGGCTGCAGTCGTTCGAGCGCGAGCCCCTTCGAGTCACACGAAGCCGTCGTCGCGTCGCGCGTCCGCGTGAACTCGAACGCGATCGCGCCGGCGTCCGACGCCGCGGAGAACCGCAGGTGCGCCGCGCCGTCGGGGGAACGATCGAGCGAACACTCGACCTCGGCCAGCCGCGCCGTCACCGTCGCGCCGTCCGTCACTTCGATCTGCGATCCGTGGATCGCGAGCGACGCTTCGTCCGCGCAGAACATCGCGCCGATCGCGGCCAGGAACCGCGTGTCGGCGCCGACCTGGATCGCGGCGCCGTCGAGCACGAGCCGCGCGGGCGGCCGGCCGTCGAGCCACGATTCGAGCGACGGCGTCTCGCAGCTTCGCGCCGAGAGGATCCGCGCGCCGGCCGCGTCCGTCACGTCGAGATCGGTGGTGACGTCGCCGGTGCGCGCGCTGAACCGGAGGTGTGCGTCGCTTGCGCGTGGGGCGGCGGTCGCCGCGACGTTCGCCGCGGGTGTCGCGGGCGGAGCCGGCGCCGGTCCGCGCGACTTCCACCACGCGAACAGTGCGGCGAGCGCGACGCAGACCACGACCGTCGCGAGCACGCCGGCACGCGGGCCGGATCCTTCGGGAGTGTCCGTCGGTTCGTTCGCCGCCACGCGATCACTGTAGCGGCGCGCGCGCTCACCTCACGTCGGCGTAGCGACGGCGGAACAGCGCGAACGCGGCGGTGAGGGCGACGGCGGCGAACCCGAGCAGGATGCCGATGTCGATCAGCATCGACGGATCGGTCCAACTCTTCCCGTACCACAGCATCCCCTGCATCCCGTTCATCGCCCACCAGGTGAGCGTGCTGTGGGTGACGATCTTCGCGAACGTCGGCAGCGTCAGCATCTGGATCGGAAACCATGCGCCGCCGAGGGCCGCCATCACGAGGATCAGGAGCGTCGACATCCCTTCGGCCTGCTTCTCGGTGCTCGCCCAAGCGGCGATCAGCACGCCGAAGCCGGTGACCGCGAGCAGGAGCGAAAGCGAGAGGACGACGAGCGTCACGGGATCGCGCAGGAACTCGACGTGGAAGACGAACCCGCCGAACGTGAACATCACGACCATCTGCATCGCGCCGATCACGCCGCAGAAGATCAGCTTGCCGAGCAGGATCGAGTTGCGCGGGATCGACGACAAGAGCAGTCGCGGCAGCGTCCCGCCCTGACGCTCGCGGATGAGCGAGCTGCTGCATGCCATCAGGCCGAACATCAGCATCATCACGCCGATGCCCGACACGCTCTGCGCGAGCATGTAGGTCATCGACTTCGGCCGGTCGGGCGGGGCGATGTCGACGTTCGCCACGGGGACGAGGCGCGTCATGACGTTCGCGACGTCGTCCTTCGACTTCGAATCGCCCGCCTCGTGCGACGCCGGCGCGGACGCCGCGGTCTTCTCGTCCCGGTCCTCGACCGTCTTCAGCATCGAGTGCACGGTCTTCGACATCGCTTCCGCCATCGACACGATCTGGTTCGCCATGTCGTCGGGCAGCCCCGCGAGCTGCATCGCGCGCCCGGAGAACATCGCAGCCGAGCTCTCCGGGTTCGACGCCATCACGGCCTGCATGAGCCCGATGCCGACGAGCTGCTTCTCCATGTCGCGGCCCGGGTCGCGGTACATGCGCAGCGCGGGGAAGTGCTTGGCGGCGACCGACTCGGAGTAACCCTTCAGGATCACGAGCGCGTGGTGCGCTTCGCCGTCGCGCACCTTCTGCTCCAGCTCCTGCTCGGTCGGCTGGTCCTTGTCGCCGGGCTCCGGCGAGATGCGCAGCACGGAGGATTCGCCGAGCGACTTCACGAACGCGCGGCTCGCGTCGGTCTGGTCCTGGTCGACGACCCACAGCGTCGTCTTGCTGAGCCCGCCGTCGGTGCCGACGACGAGCTTCATCGAGAAGCCCATGACGGCGACCAGCACGACCGGCAGCGCGAAGCCGAGCGCGACGCCGCCCTTGTCGCGGAAGTACCGCTTCAAGTCGAGCCGCGCGACGAGGAGAGCGCCGGAGAAGAGGTTCATGCGTCGCGCAGCCGCTTGCCGGTGAACTTGAGGAAGACCGCTTCGAGGTCGGCGCCCGGCAGGCCGGCCCGCTCCGCCAGCTCTTTCGCCGTGCCGAGCGCGAGCACCTTGCCTTCGTCCATGATCGCGATGCGATCGCAGAGGCGCTCGGCCTCCTCCATGTAATGCGTGGTGTAGAGGAGCGCCTTGCCGCCGGCCTTCAGGCGGACCAGCGCGTCGAAGATGTGATTGCGCGACTGCGGATCGACGCCGACCGTCGGCTCGTCGAGGATCAGCAGCTCGGGGTCGTGCACTTCGCCGATCGCGAGGTTGAGGCGGCGCTTCATGCCGCCCGAGTATTCGCTGACGCGGTCGCCCGCGCGGTCCGCGAGGCCGGACAGCTCGAGCGCGCGATCGATCGCGGCGTCGATCCGGTCCGGCGCGACGCCGAACAGACGGCCGAAGAACTCGAGGTTCTCGCGCGCGGTGAGATCGGAGTACAGCGCGAGCTCCTGCGGCACGACGCCGAGCCGCGCGCGCGCCCGCGCGTCCTGCGACGGCACGAACGGCGCGCCGCCGAACTGGAGCGCGCCCGCGCGCGGCGTGCGCAGTCCGGCGATGCAGGAGATCGTCGTCGTCTTGCCGGCGCCATTCGGACCGAGGAGGCCGAACACCTCGCCGGCGCCGACGGTGAACGACACGTCGTCGACCGCGACGCGGTCGGAAAACGTGTAGCGGAGGCTCGACACGGAGAGCAGCGGGGACACGGTGGTGGCGGGCATCACGGTCTCAGTGCACTTGGAGAGCGCGTTCCTTCGGCCGGAATCCGCGCCGCGTTCACCCGCGCAGCCACTCCGTGTGGAACGGGCCCTGGCCGGGCATGTCGGTGCGCTCGTAGGTGTGCGCGCCGAACGCGTCGCGCTGCGCCTGGATCAGGTTCGCGGGGGAGTGCTCGGTCCGGTATCCGTCGAGGTACGCGAGGCTCGCCGACAGCGCGGGCACCGCGACGCCCACTCCCGCGGCCGCCGCGACGATCTTGCGCAGACCGCGGTGCGCCTTGTTCAGCGAGCGCGCGACGTCGCGCGCCATCAGCAGGTTCGGCGGGCGCTTGCGCGCCGAGTAGGCGCCGCGGATCACGTCGAGCAGCGCGGAGCGGATGATGCACCCGCCTTTCCAGATGCGCGCGATCTCGGCGAGGTCGATCTTCCAGTTGCGCTCGTTCGACGCGGTCTCGATCAGGCGGAGACCCTGCGCATAGGCGCAGATGCGCGCCGCGAGCAGCGCGTCGTGCGCGGCGAGCAGGTGGCGCTCGGGATCGCCCGAGATCGCCTTCTTGCTCGGGCCGCGCAGCTTCGCGGCGGCGGCGACGCGCTCCTCCTTCGCGGCCGACAGGATGCGCGCGTCGACCGCGGCCGCGATCGTCGGCACCGCGACGCCGAGCTCCGCGGCGATCTTCACGGTCCACTTGCCGGTGCCCTTCTGCCCCGCCTTGTCGACGATCAAGTCGACCAGCGCGGAGTCGGTACGCGGCGCCTTCACGGTCAACACCTTCGCCGTCACCTCGACGAGGAAGCTCGCGAGCGGTCCCTGGTTCCAGCCGCGGAAGATCTCGGCGATGCGCTCCGGCGCGAGCGCGAGGCCGCGGCGCAGCACGTCGTAGATCTCCGCGATCAACTGCATGTCGCCGTACTCGATGCCGTTGTGCACCATCTTCACGAAGTGACCCGCGCCGTCGGGGCCGACGTGCGTGACGCACGGCCCGGCGTCGGTGTGCGCGGCGATCTTCTCGAGCACCGGTTTCAGCCGCTCCCACGCGCCTTGGTTGCCGCCCGGCATCAGCGACGGGCCGTGGCGCGCGCCTTCTTCGCCGCCCGACACGCCCATGCCGACGAAGTTGAAGCCGGCCTTGGTCATCTCGCGCTCGCGGCGCACGGTGTCCTCGAACCACGAGTTGCCGCCGTCGATGACGATGTCGCCGGGTGCGAGCAGCGGCCGCAGCTTGGCGAGGATGTCGTCGACCGGCGCGCCGGCCGGCACCATCGCGAGGATTCGGCGCGGGCGCTCGAGCGCTGCGATCAGCTCGGCGAGCGTGTGGGCGCCGACCGCGCGGCCGCGCTCCTCGTCGACGAACTTCTGCGTGCGGCCGGGATCGAGGTCCCAGACCGCGACCGGGAAGCCGTGGTCCCGCACGTTGCGCGCGAGGTTCGACCCCATCACGCCGATGCCGATCACGCCGAACGACGCCGCTTCCGCCATTGGTGGTTCCTCGTTCACGTCCGCATCACGGCGCTTCGCGCGCCGGCGCTCAACGCGACTTGATGGTGTCCCGCTTGGTCTCGATGCTCTTCAGGAGCTCGGCATACGAGTCGGCGAACTTCTTCACGCCCTCGTCCTCGAGCTCGACGCCCGCCTTCGCGAAGTCGATGCCGCACTCGCCGAGCGTGCGGATCGCGGCCTCGGCCTCGGCGACGCCGCTGGTGATGCGGATGGCCGGCTTGCCGTGGTCGAGGTAGGCGGCGTAGGTCGCCGGCGGGATCGTGTTCACCGTGTCCTTCGCGACCAGCGCTTCGACGTAGTACACGTCGCCGAGCGCTTCGTCCTTCGTCGACGTCGACGCCCACAGCGGCCGCTGCGGCCGCGCGCCGAGCGCCTTCAGCTTCGCGAAGCGCGGCGCGTCGCGGACCATCTGCTCCCACGCGCGATAGGCGAGCTTCGCGTTGGCGATGGCCGTCTTCGCCTTGAGGGCGGCGAGCCGCGCCTTCTGGTCCGCGTCCGTCAAGGTCGCGAGCTTCGCGGCGATCTTCTTGTCGACGTTCGTGTCGACGCGGCTCACGAAGAACGACGCGACCGACGCGACGCGATCGATCGGCTTGCTCGCGGCCGCGCGCTTCTCGAGCGCGGCGAGCCACGCGTTCATCACCTCGCGGTACCGCTCGACGGTGAACAGCAGCGTGACGTTCACGTTGATGCCGTCCGCGAGGCAGGTCTCGATCGCGGGGAGGCCGGCCTTCGTGCCGGGGATCTTGATCATCACGTTCGGGCGGTCGCACGCGGCCCAGAGCCGCCGCGCTTCCGCGATCGTCCCCTGCGTGTCGTTCGCGAGCGTCGGGGCGACCTCGATCGAGACGTAGCCGTCCTCGGCCTTCGTCGCGTCATACACCGGACGGAACGCGTCGGCGGCGCGGCGGATCTCGACGACCGCGATGCGCTCGAACACGCGCGCGACGCTCTCGCCGGCCGGCGCGCGCCGCACGTCCTCGTCGTAGAGGTTCGAGCCCGAGATCGCCTGCGCGAAGATCGTCGGGTTCGACGTCATGCCGCGCAGCGATTCGTCGCGGATCATGCGATCGAGCTCGCCGGTCGTGAAGAGATCGCGCCGGATGTAGTCGAGCCAGACGCTCTGGCCGAGAGCGGTGAGGGACGCGAGCGGATTCGGCATCGTGGAAGCCTCCCGAAGGGCGCCGTTATACCGATCCGCGCTCGACTTCCCGCGCTCGTCGCTACTCTTCGCGCGTGGCGAATGCGGCGCACGACACGGACGTCCTGATCGTCGGAGCGGGTCCCACCGGTCTCGTGCTCGCCTGCGAGCTGGCGCGCCGCGGCGTCGCGCATCGGATCGTCGAGACCGCGAGCTCGCCGTCCGAGCATTCGAAGGCGCTCGGCGTGATGTCGCGCACGCTGGAAGTGCTCGAGGACCTCGACGTGTCCGCGACGATGGTCGCGCGCGGCGTCGAAGTGCGCGAAGTGCGCATGTGGAGCGAGTCGAAGCAGGTCACGAACTTCCGCGTCGACGTGCTCGCCGATCGCACGCGCTACCCGTTCATGCTGATCCTCCCGCAGAGTGAGACCGAGCGCATCCTGCTCGCGCGGCTCGGCGACCTCGGCGGAATCGTCGAGCGGCGCAAGACGCTCGCGAAGTTCACGCAGGACGACGACGGCATCACCGCGCAACTCGATCACGCCGACGGCGCGACGGAGACCGTGCGCGCGCGGTTCATCGTCGGCTGCGACGGCGCGCACAGCGCGGTGCGTCACCAGCTCGCGTCGCCGTTCGACGGGCGGATGTACGGCGAGGCGTTCCTGCTCGCGGACGTCGCGATCGAGTGGGGGAAGGCGCCGGCGATGATCCACAGCGCGCTCGGCCCGCACGGCGCCGGCGCCGCGCTGCCGCTGCCGGGTGGCAAGTACCACCGCCTGATCTTCCCGATCCCGAATGGCTCGCTGCCCGCGGAGGGCAAGCTGCCCGCGCCGTCGCTCGACGAGATCCGCGCGCACCTGCGCGATCGACTCGACCCCGACGCGCGCATCCGCGAAGCGATCTGGATCTCCGCGTTCCGCGTGCACCGCCGCATGGTCCCGACGTTCCGCGTGCGGCGCGCGTTCCTCGCCGGCGACGCGGCGCACATCCATTCGCCCGCCGGCGCGCAGGGCATGAACCTCGGCGTGCAGGACGCGCACAACCTCGCGTGGAAGCTCGCGCTCGTCGTGCAGGGCGCGGCCGCGAACGCCGACCGCCTGCTCGACAGCTACGACGCCGAGCGGCGGCCCGTGGCGCGCGCGACGCTCGGAGGCACCGGCGCCGCGCAGTTCCTCCTCGCGCTCAAGAATCCGATCGCGAAGGCGATCCGCAACGCCTGGATCCGCTTCGTGACGCACCGCCGTTTCGTGATGCGGAAGCTCCTGTCATCGATCCTCGAGATCGGCGTCCGGTATCCGCAAAGCGCGCTCGTCGAAGGCGCCGGCGCCGGCGTGCGCCCGCAGGATGCGTCGGCGCACGTGCGATCGGGGAAGCACGCGGTGGTCGGGATCGCCGGCGCCGACGCCGAGGCGATCGCCGCGCGATTCGGGTCTCGGGTCGACGTCCGGAGCGCTGCGTCGGTGCACGGCTTCGAGTCGCGACCGCTCGTCCTCCGGCCCGACGGATACGTCGGCTTCGTCGGCGCCGCGGGTACGCCGGCGCGCGCGGTGGTCGATCACCTCGCGCGCACGCTTTCGGGCTGACGCCCGCCGCGCCGCGTCTACTTCGTCTTGTCGAGAGTGCGCGCGGGCGCGCGTGCCGGCGATGCGCGTCCTTCGGCCTTGCGCCAGTCCTGGATCCGCTGGAAGAACAGGTTCGTGAACGGATCGACCTCGTGCGCGGGGAACAGCGCGGTCACCTTCTGGCGCACGGCGTCCTTCGCGCGATCGGAGGCGAAGAACTCGTCCGCGACCGCGTCGAGGTGCGCGAGGTGCTTCGCGCAGAACTCCTCGAACTTGTCGGTCTCGAACCGTTGATGCGCGATCTTCGCGTACTCGGCGAGCTTGTCGCGGAACGGCAGCGACTTGTCGGCGACCTTGAAGAACGGCTCCCAATCCTGGTTGACGCGAAACTTCCGCTTGGTCGCCGCGCAGAACAGCGCCCACTTCACCTTCGCCTTCACGAGCCACGGGAAGTGGTAGTGGAGCGACGTCACCTGCGAGTCGGGGCATGCGTTCGCGAAGTCGATCGGGTGGAAGACGCCGTCCTTGCGCAGCGCCTCGCACGAGTTGAAGTCCCAGCCGAAGAACGCGTTGATGGTGAGCGTCATGTCGCGCACCGTCGATTCCTCCGCCTCCGACATGAACCCGCGATCGACGCGGTAGCGGTCGTGGAGCGGTTGGCTCGCGTCGTACTTGATCGCGCGCACCTGCGGGCCGATGCCGAGGCCGCGCACGAAGAGATCGAACCCGTCGACCGCCTTCTGCAGGTGCATCACGCGCTTGTCGCTCGACTCGTAAGCCGCGCGCAGCGCCTTCTCGTCGTCGATCTTCGTCACTCCGACCCACGCGCCGCCGTCGTACGGCTTCATGAACAGCGGGTAGCCGAGCGACTTGCCGATCGCGCCGAGGTCGAACAGCTTCGCGTAGCGCGACAGCGTCGGCTGGAGGTCGGGGAGCTGGTCGTACGCCTTGGGCGGGATCATCCACGTCTCGGGGACCGGCAGCCCGAGCCGCATCATCGCGCAGTAGGTCGTGTGCTTCTCCATGGCCTGAATTGCCCACGGATTGTTGAGCACGTAGAGGCCGTCCATCACGACGGCCTTCTTCACCCACTCGCGACTCGTGTGATACCAGTGCGTCAGTCGATCGAGCACGACCGTGTACTTGCACGGCTGCTTCAGATCGAACGGCTCGATCGTCACGCGCTCGACGGCGAAGTCGACGGTGTCCTTGCCGAGCTTGAGGTTCAGGTCGAGCCGCTTGACGATCTCTTCGAAGCAGATCGGCCAGCAGATGTCGGCGCCGAGCGACAGACCGATGAAGCGCGTCAACTTCGCCACGCGATCACTCCTCCGGAAAACCTGCGGTCATTCGTAGACGAGCCACATCGGCCCGGGGAACAGCCACGACAAACCCTCGCGCAGACGGTCGCGCCAGTTCTCCCAGTTGTGCCCGTCGCGCGACTCGACGAAGCGCACGTCGGCGAGCTTCTGGAACAGCGGGACCATCGAGCGATTCTCGTAGATCAGCGATTCGTACATCCCGCAGCTCACGAACATGCGCTCCGCGGGGCGGCCGGGGTTCTTGCGGAACTCGTTCATGAACTCGACGACGGCGTCGAACTCGGGGCCGCGATGGTGCTGGCCGATGTCCGAGAACGCGAACGAACCCGACTGCAGCAGGAGGTTGCCGAACGTGTCGGGCTTGCGCCACGCGGTCGACAGCGCGGCGACGGCGCCGAAGCTCGCGCCCATCAGGCAGCGCGACTGCGGGCGATCCTGCAGCGGGTACTTCTCGATCAATGCGGGCAACAGCTCGTCCGCGACGAAGTCCGCGTGCGCCGGGTCGGCGCCGTACTCGCGCAGCCGCCGGCGCGGCGAGAGCAGCACGACGACCATGCCCTGCACCTCGAGCCGGTGGATCAGGTTGTCGAGGATCGTCTTCAGCCCCGAGAAGCGCACGTAGTCCTCGCCGTCGTGCACGACGAGCAGCGGATAGCGGCGCCGCGGTCGGAAGCGCGCCGGCAGGTAGACGCGCGACGTGCGGGTCTCGCCGAACGCGTCGCTCCGCACGGAGATCTCGTCGAAGCCGCCTTGCCGCGATTCGGGGTCGGGGAGCGTCCAGTCCGGGACCGCGTAGCCGGCGCCGAAGCAGACCGAGTTCGACCCGAACGGGTCGTGAGCCTGGTGCGGGTTCAGCGGGTCCTGGATCCAGCGGCCGGTCCCGTTCTCGATCACCTCGAGCTTGTATTCGATGCGCGACCGCTCGGGGATGTCCATCACGAGGTACCAGAGGTCCGAGCTCGCCGAGCGCTTGAACGGCTGCACCGACGGCAGGCCGAACACCCAGTGGCGGAGGTTCACCTGCTCCGCCGCGCCGCGATAGACGAACGACACCGTGTCGCCGTCGACCAACGGGAACTGGTTCTCCGAGAGGAAGGCGTCGATCGCGCTCGCCGATGCGGGCCGCGCGCGCGTGAGGAGGTCGAGCTTCCGCGCCCGCGCGCTCATGCGTCCTCCAGCGTGCCGTCCGCGCCGAGCGCGAGCATGCCGGGCGCGAACACGACGGACTCGCCGTCGCTCACCAGGCTCGCGCCGTCGTTCATCGGGATGCAGCGCAGCGGAGCGAACCGGCGCGCGAACAGCGACACCTTCACGGCGTCGTCGAGGACGAGCCGGCGCTTCGCGTGCGGGAGCGCGACGATGCCGCGGCATGCGGAAAAGCCGCGATCGAGCAGCTCGGCGTTGCCCGCGCCTTGCGGCGGCGTGTCGTGGAACAGGACGATGCGCTCGCACATCGCCATCGCGCCCGCGGACCAGGCGATGATCGGCAGGCGCTCGGCGAGCTCGAGCAGGCCGAACAGTCGCAAGCGGTTCACCAGCACCGCGACGTGCCCGCCGGCGATCGCGAGCACTTCGGCGTCGTCGAGCTGTCGTTCGATCTCGCGGCGGTGGCGCTCGATCGACGGGCGTTCGCGCGGCGCGAACGATTCGTCGAACTCGGCCTGGATCTCCGCGACGCGATCGAGGTGGTGCTCGTCGATCCGGCGCACGACGTCCATCGCGGATTCGCGCTCGGGGTCGAGCAGGTCGGCGGGCTCGGTGCGGCGCTCGAGCTCGCGGCACGCGGCCAGCGCGTGCGACAGCTCGATGCGGTAGAGCTCCTGGAGACGACCGAGCTTCTCGTACCGCTTGCGCATCGCCGCGTGCAGCGGCGGATCGGACGCGAACGCTTTCTCGCAGCGCTCCCAGAGCTGCAGGTTGAAGCTCCGACCCGAGAGGTGCGCGCGCAGCTCGTCGTCCTCGACCTCGCGCTCCTCCCAGCCGGCGGTGACGGTCGCGACCCAGCCGTCGAGGCCGAGCGTGCGGAGAGTCTCCGCCACGATCGGGACGTGTCGTTGCGGACCGAGAAGTGTGCAGGCGGCCATCGGCGCGCAGGATATCCAGCGTCGTCGCGCGAGGCACGCGAGCAGCGTCGCTACACTCCGCCGCCCTCTCGAACTCACGGATTCGGACCGACCCTCATGCGAAATCCCTGCTTCGGACTCTGCCTGTTCTCGATGCTCACGATCGCCGCGACCTCCGCGCGAGCGGCCGACGTGAGCGCGGTCGTGAAGAAGGGCGACCTCGTCATCACCGGCGGCGCGGCGAACGACTCGTTCACGATCGACCAGTTCATGGTCGCGAACTCGAAGCAGTTCCGACTTCATGGGGGCGGCGCGACGACCATCAACGGGTCGTCGTCCGACGTTTTCGTCGACGGCGTCAAGCGCGACGTGAAGATCGATCTCGGCGACGGCTCGAATTCGATCTCGTTCGGACCGAGCGCGATCGCGCGCGACCTGCGCGTCACGGCACCCTCGACGGGGGCCATCTCGCTCTCGTCGTTCCAGATCAAGATCAAGCGCGACGTCTCGTTCCGCACGAACGGCGCGACCGGCTTCGCGAGCTTCTCGAGCGTGGCGGTGGGCCGCGACATCAAGTTCGTCACCGGCAACGCCGGCGGCGACGGACTGACGCTCTCCGGCGGAACGGCCGTCGGTCGCGACGTGCGGGTCGACACCGGCGACGGCGGGTCGTCGATCTCCGCCAACGACACGAACATTCGCGGCCGGTTCTCGGTGAAGTCGGGCGCGGGTTCGGACAGCGTGTCGCTGAGCGTGGTGATGATCGACGGCGACGCGTCGGTCGCCCTCGGGTCCGACTTCGGGAGCGCGAGCTGGAACAACGTCCGGTTCGGTCGGAACGTGAAGTTCACCTCGGGCGCCGCGTCCGATTCGTTCTCGCTCTCGGGGTCGTCGATCGACGGCGATGCGCGCTTGGGCTTCGGCGAAGGCGGGATCGGCTCCAACATCAACAACACGCGGATCCGGCGCAGTCTCCGCGTCACCGGCGGGAGCGCGGCCGACTCGGTCACGCTGGACCAGAACTCGCTGGTCGGCGGCGCGGCGCGCTTCGACTTCGGCGCCGGAGTGAACAACCTCCAGATCAACGCGGCGCAGCTCGGTTCGTTGCGCGCGACGTTCGGCTCCGACAAGGACACCGTCCAGTGCACATCCTCCACCGTGATCGGTCAGGCACGCTTGGAGCTCGGCGGCTCGACCTCCGGCAATCCGAACAGCATCTCGTTGTTCGGCGACACGATGTTCGGCGACGTCGTGTTCGTCGGCGGCAGCTCCGACGATTCGTTCAACGCCTCGTCGACGGACATCTACGGCGCGCTGCGCGCGACCCTCGGCGACGGCCCCAATCAGTTCTTCGTCGGTACCACGCAGGTCGACTCGGTCCGCGTCACGGGCGGCGGCGGCGTCGACACCATGTCGTTCAACGGGAGCGCGATCGCGGGCGACGTGTTCCTCGACCTCGACGAAGGCGTCTCGAACAACTGCAGCCTCTCGACCAACGAGATCGGCAAGGGGCTGACGATCCGCGCGGGCGCCGGCGACGACTCGGTCAGCCTCTCGCAGACGAGCGTGCTCGGGAAGCAGAAGATCCAGCTCGGCGCCGGGATGAACACGGGGCCGTGACGCCGCGGCGATCGGCCGCGGTCACGCCACCGCGTGGGGGAGCGGCTCGCCGCGCAGGTGCGCGCCGACCGCGTCGAGCACTTCCGCGTTGATCGCGCGGCCGATGCCGCGGTGCGCGCCCGCCGAGTGGGGGAGCAGCAGGACGTTGTCGAGCTTCGCGAGCTCCGCGAGCCGGGGGCACGGTTCGACGTCGTAGACGTCGAGGCCGACGCCGCCGAAGCGCTCGCGCGACGCGAGCAACGCGTCGAGGTCGACGCATTCGCCGCGCGCGGTGTTGACGAGGATCACGCCGAGCTTCATCGCGGCGATCTCCGCGGCGCCGATCAGCCCGCGCGACGACGGCGTGAGCGAGCAGTGCAGCGTGACGATGTCGGAGTCCGCGAGGACGCGCGCCTGCGGCGCGGTGCCGGCGAATGCCGGGTCGTGCGAGAGCACGTTCGCGCCGAGCGCGCGCCATGCTTCGACCGCGCGCGCGCCGATCACGCCGGCGCCGAACACGCCGACGGTCAGCTCGCGCAGGAGCGGGATCTCGAGGTCGCGCGCCTCGCGCCGCGCCCAGTCGCCGCGCTCCGCGCGCCGCTGCAGGCGCGGGAGGCGGCGCAGCAGCGCGAGCGTCATGCCGATCGTCGTGTCGACGACCGCGTCGCGCCGCGCGAGCGGGCAGCGCACGACGCGGACCCGCGACGCGCGCGCGGCGGCGAGGTCGATGTGGTCGTGACCGGACGTCGTCGTGACGATGAGCGAGAGCTTCTGCAGCGCCGCGATGCGGTGCGCGTCGACCGGCGTCTTCGTGTTGATGACGAGCACGCGCGCGTCGTCCGCGGGCTCGGCGCGCACCGACGCCGCGTCGACGATGAGCCCGAGACGCTCGAGGCCGCGCGCGAGTTCGGCGCGCTCATCGTCGTGGACGTGTTCGGACGGACCCCACAGGACGGCGCGTCCGGCGTTGCCGGGTTGCATGGCGCCCATGCACACGATTCGGGGTTGCGAAGTCAATGACGCCGGTTTCCCGAGACGCGCCGAGTCGGTTCCGGATTGAAGGCTCGACTCGGAGAACATCGCCATGCGCACGATCGGTTCGACCCTTCTCCTCCTGGCCGTTTCGGGATTCTCGGCTGCCGGCGCCCGCGCCGGCGCGATCACCGCGAGTGTCGTGAAGCACGACCTCGTCGTGACCGGCAGCGCCGGCGACGACGATCTCGCGATCGTCCAGGCCACCGGCGGGAAGCATCGATTCCAGTTGTCGCCGGCCGCCGGGTCGACCGTGAACGGCAGCGCGTCGGACGTGTTCCTCGACGGCGTGAGCGGCGACCTGCGGATCGATCTCCGGGGCGGCACGAACTCGGCGAGCGTCGCGGGCGCCGCGATCGAAGGCGACGTGCGACTCGACCAGGCCGCGGCCGGGAGCGTGCTGATCGTCTTCGGCGACGTGACCGTGAAGCACGACGTCGTCGCGCGATCGGACGCCGGATCGCTGTTCATCACGGGGTCCGCGCTGCGCGTGGCGGGAGACTTCGACGTGCGCGGCGGCGGCGCGACGGATCAGCTCGTGTTCGTGGGCGGCTGCTCGATCGGCCGCCGCATGAACGCCAACCTGGGCGGCGGCGCGAACCTCATCCAGTTGATGCAGTGCGGAATCAGCGGCCCGGTGACGCTGCGCGGCGGCGCCGGCGCCGATGCCTTCCTCTCGCTGAACGCGACGCTCGGTCGTCTCTCGATCGACTTCGGCGACGGCACGAACTCCGCGGTGCTCCAGGACGTCGTCGTCCGCGGCAACTTCCGGTTCGACGGCGGCGACGCGTTGGACGAGGTCGACACCGTGTCCGCGACGATCGAAGGAGGCGTGGCGACGAACCTCCGCGGTGGAGCGAACTCCCTCGCGCTCACGTCGCTCGTGGCGAAGCGCGGACTCAGCGTCCGAGCGGGCGGCGCCGACGACACGATGCAGCTCGGCGAGGACTCCCGGATCGGCGGCGCCTGCAACGTCTCCCTCGGGAGCGGCCACAACGTGCTCACCGCCAAGAACTCGAGCGTCGGATCGTTGCGCGTCCGCGGCGGGTCGGGGAAGGACGAGAACTCGATCGAAAACCTGCGAGTCGACGGTTCGTGCCGCTTCGACCTCGGCGCGGCGCCCGCCGGGCCCGGCGACAAACTCTCGCTCGCCAGTTCCACGTGCTTCGGATCGTTCGCACTCCGGTCCAAGGGAGGCGACGACGAGGTCATGCTGAGCATCCTCGACGTCGCGGGCGCCGCGAACGTCTCGCTCGGCGAAGGGAACAACCATCTCGATTCCCAAGGTCTGCGCGCGCGTTCGCTGGGCGTGCGGGCCGGCAACGGCAACGACGACTTCGTGCTCGTGTTGTTCGACACCGTCGGCGCCGCGCGGTTCGCGCTCGGAGGGGGCACGAACTCCGCGCAGCTTGCCGCGTCCACCGCGGGCGGCGACCTCGCGGTCCGAGCCGGAGCCGGCGACGACACGCTGCAGCTCGCGGCGGTGGTCGTCGGCGGCAAACAGATCATCCACCTCGGCGGCGGCGCGAACACGGGCCCGTGAGTGAGGTCGTCCGTGCCGAGCGGATGCACTTCTCTCCGATTACGAGCTTGTTAAGATCCCGCGACTGATTCGCAACTTCGCCAGGCAACGCATCGCCGGCAGAACGGGATCACTCCTCGATGCCACTGTTCGGACGTCGCCGCCGCTGGATCCTCTTCTCCGCGGACAACGGCGTGAGCGTCGTGATGTATCGGCCGATCGCCGCGCTCCTGCACGCGGACCCTCGACTGCGGCTCTTCCACGCGATGCACTTCCGGCGCGAGCGACGCGTCGACCACGAGATGCGCGAGAACCCGCGCGACTTCTTCGCGAAGAACGGCATCGACTCCGGGGTCATCCACTACAAGATCGGCCGCAATCTCCCGGTCGACGCCTACATCACGCCGAACTTCAGCAACCGGCTCCACAACGAGCGCGCGCGGCTCAAGATCCAGGTCTTCCACGGCGTGTCGTTCAAGAACTACTGCATCAAGGAGAAGGCGCTCCGCTACGACCGCCTGTTCCTGCCGGGCGCCTACCACCGCCGCCGCTACATCGAGTCGGGCCTGTTCAAGGACGGCGACCCGCGGCTGGTCGTGACCGGTCTCGCGAAGCTCGATCGGCTCGCGCGCGGCGAGTACCCGCGCGACAAGGTGCTGCTCTCGCTTGGCCTCGACCCGGCGCTGAAGACCGTGCTGTTCGCTCCGACCGGCGACGAAGGCAACGCGCTGCATCGCTTCGGCGACGAGATCATCGAGAACCTCCGCAAGCTGCCGATCAACCTCATCGTCAAGCCGCACGACCACGCCGACCCCGACGAGAAGTGCAAGGTCGACTGGATGGAGCGCCTGCGCGGGATGAAGGCCGAGCGCTTTCACGCGTCGCTCGAATCGGACGTGGTGCCGTTGTTGTCGGCCGCCGACCTCCTCCTCACCGACGCGTCGTCCGTCGCCTTCGAATACACGGTGCTCGACCGACCGATCGTGTTCATGCATGTCCCCGAGATCCTCGAAGGCGAGAACGCGCACCAGTTCGACATGAAGACGTGGGGCCGCAAGGGCGGCGACGTGGTCCACGACGCGAAGGAGCTGCTCGAGGTCGTGCCGCGCCTGCTCGAGAACCCGAACGAGAAGAGCGAGATCCGGCGCGCGATCGCGGCCGACCTGTTCTTCCGCCCGGGCCGCGCCGCCGAACGCGCCGTCGCGCAGATCTACCGCGATCTCGACATCGAGGCGCCGGGCGAGCTGGCCGGCGTCGAGGCCGCGACCGTCGGCTGAACCGCGCCGCCGCTCGCGCTGCGCGGCAGGCTGACGAGCAGGAAGCCCGCGAGCACGCACGCGCCCGACATCAGCACCGCGGCGGGGACCGTCTCCCCGAGCCACGCCCACCCCGCGATCGCCGTGATGAACGGCTGCGCGAGGATCGCGAGCGCGGTCGTCGACGCGCGCACGCGCGCGAGCGCGACGCCGTTCAAGAGGTAAGCGAGCACCGTCGGGAACACCAGGATCCACGCGAGCGCGCGCCACGGCGTCTCGTTGCCGGAGAACGGCGGCGCGAGGTCGACGCCGTGTGCGAACCACGGCAGCGCCGGCGCCGCGAGCAGGTAGACCCACGCGATCACGACGAGGGCCGGCAGCCGCAGGAGCAGCGGCCGCGCGAGCACCAGGTAGAAGGAGTAGGACAGTGCGTTCGACGCGAGCAGCAGGTTGCCGAGGCGGTGATCGGCGACGTCGGCGCCGCGCGCCACGAACATCGGCACGGCGCCGCCGAGCGCGATGATGATCCCGATCACGCGCGTCGTGCGGACCGCTTCGAGCCGCAACGACGCGGCGATCGCGTAGGTGAAGATCGGGATCAGGCACATCAGCAGACCCGCGTTCACGCTGCTCGAGCGCTTCAAGCCTTCGAGGTAGAGGCCCTGGTTCAACGCGACGCCGAGGATCGCGCACACCAGGAGACGGAGGACGTCGCCGCGCGCGGGGATCGCGCGACGTCCGTGCGCGGCGAGCGCGAGCCCGAACAGGACGACGCTGCCGACGGCGACGCGCCAGAACGCGACGGCCATCGGCTGGAACGCGCCGTCGCGCATCGCGACGTGGCCGAACACCGGGAACAGACCGAAGCAGATCTGCACCACGACGAGCGCGAGCAGGCCGACGCCGCGCGACTTCGGTCGCTCCGGCGCGCTCACTCGGCGCCGTTCTTCGCGCGCGCCGCGCCGCCCGAGGCCGCCGAGACGACCGCGTCGATCGCCGCGTCGAGCCCGAGGCGCGACGTGTCCACGCGCCGGTGCGCCAGCGCATAGAGCGGACGCCGCGCGCGCAGGAGCGCGCGCAGCTCGGTCATCGCGCGCGGGTTGTCGGCCATCGGCCGGCGATCGCCCTGCGCGACCACGCGCTCCCAGTGGTCGCGCGGCGATGCTTCGAGCCAGATCGTCAGGCAGCGATCACGCAGCTCGCGCCACGTCTCGGGATCGTTCACGATGCCCCCGCCGGTCGCGATCACGGCGCGGCCACGCTTCGCGAGCAACCGCAGCACGACGTCGCGTTCGAGGCGGCGGTAGTACGGCTCGCCGTGCGTCGCGAAGAGGTCGGCGAGCTTCATGCCCGCGGCGTCCTCGACGACGCGGTCGAGCTCGACGAACGGAGCGCGCAGGCGCTTCGCGAGGGCGCGGCCGATGGTCGTCTTCCCCGCGCCGCGCAGTCCGACGAGGGCGATCTTGGCGCGCGAGCGCTCGACGGAATCGGATTCGGGCGCGATCTCGGCGACGAGTCGGTCGATCGGCACCGCGAGAGCGTCCGCGACGCGCTTCAGGTTCGCGACCGAGATGTTGCCGCGGCCGGCCTCGAGATCGTGGAGGAAGCGCTCGGAGAGACCCACGCGTTCCGCGAACACGGACAACGTCCAAGCGCGCGCGGCGCGCGCGGCGCGGACGCGGCGTCCGAGCGAGTGGAGGAAGGGGTCGGCGGTCGGGGCCACGCGGCGGCAGTATAGTGCCGACGCATCGGGTGTCACCTGCAACATGTTTCTTGTTCATCCGGCCGCGTCGGCCTATCCTGCCGCGGAATGAACACCGCCGACTTCCAGACGCACCCGGATCGGTACATCCACTGGCGCTTCGACGTGAACGGGGCGGTCGCACGGCTGACGATGGACGTCAAGCCCGACCGCGCGTGGCGCGGCGGCGAGCACATCCTCAAGCTGAATTCCTACGACCTCGGCGTCGACATCGAGCTGGCCGACGCGATCCAGCGGCTGCGCTTCGAGCACCCGCAAGTGCGCGTGCTCGTGTTCCGCTCCGCGATCGACAAGGTGTTCTCGTCCGGCGCGAACATCTTCATGCTCCAGGACTCGACGCACTCGTTCAAAGTGAACTTCTGCAAGTTCACCAACGAGACGCGCCTCTACCTCGAGGAGCTGTCGCGCGAGTCGGGGGTGCGCACGGTCGCGGCGTTGAACGGGACGGCGTCGGGCGGCGGATATGAGCTCGCGATCTCCTGCGACGAGATCCACCTGATCGACGACGGCAACTCCGCGGTCTCGCTGCCCGAGGTCCCGCTGCTCGGCGTGCTGCCCGGCACCGGCGGACTCACGCGCCTGGTCGACAAGCGCAAGGTGCGCCGCGATCTCGCCGACGCGTTCTCGACGGTCGCCGAAGGCGTGCGCGGGCCGAAGGCGGTGAAGTGGGGGCTCGTCGACCACTCGCACGCGCGCAGCAAGTTCGACGCGGCCGTCGAAGCGCGCGTCGCGGAGCTGGCGAAGGCGCCGGGGTCCGCGGAGCGCGGGATCGAGCTCCACCGGATCGAGGCCAAGGACTCGGCGAACCGCCGCGAATACCGGTTCGTGTCCCTCGATGTCGACGCGGCCGGCCGCGTGGCGACGCTCACGATGAGCGCGCCGACGACGCCGCAACCGAAGACGCCCGCCGAACTGCGCGCGACCGGCGACTCCGCGTGGCTCCTGCAGGCGTGGCGCGAGCTGGACGACGCGCTCCTGCAGTTGCGCTTCGAGGCGCCCGAGGTCGGCGTCATCGTCCTCAAGACGCGCGGCGATGCCGGTGCGGTGGTCGCCGCGGATCGGATCCTCTTCGAGCATGCGTCCGATCGCCTCGTGAAGGAGACGCGGCTCCTGATCGGGCGCGTCCTGCGTCGCCTCGACAACACCAGCAAGTCGCTGTTCGCCGTGATCGACGCGGGCTCGTGCTTCGCGGGATCGATGTTTGAGCTGGCGATCGCCGCCGACCGCTCGTTCATGCTCGCGGACGACGATCATCCCGTTCACCTGCAGATCGACCGCTCGAGCGCCGGCGCATTCCCGATGAGCCACGGACCGACGCGGCTCCAGTGTCGCTTCCTCCGCGATCCGTCGCAGGCCTCCCGCGCGCTCGAGCGGACCGAACCCATCGACGCCGCGACCGCGGCCGAGCTCGGCCTCGTCACGTTCACGCCCGACGCGATCGACTGGGACGACGAAGTCCGCATCGCGATCGAGGAGCGCGCGTCGATGTCGCCGGACGCGCTCACCGGCATGGAACAGAACCTGCGCTTCGCGGGCGCCGAGAGCATGGAGACCAAGGTCTTCGGCCGGCTCTCCGCCTGGCAGAACTGGATCTTCACGCGCCCGAACGCCACCGGCGAGCAGGGCGCTCTGAACGTGTACGGCAAACCGGCGCGCGCTTCGTTCGACTGGAGACGGACCTGATGAACTCCGCAGACCTCTTCGAGAAGATCCCGAACAACGTCGACCTCAAGTCCGACAAGAAGCTGCAGCGTGCGCTCGAAGCGTGGCAGCCCGACTACCTGAACTGGTGGCGCGAGATCGGCCCGGCGTACCACCAGGACAAGGACGTGTGGCTGCGCACCGCGGTCTCCGTCGACGCGGAGGGCTGGGCGCAGTTCGGCTTCGTGAAGACGCCGGACTACCGCTGGGGCATCTTCCTCGCGGAGCCGACGCCGGATCGGAAGATCGCGTTCGGCGACGTGGCCGGTCAGCCGGCGCTGCAGGAAGTGCCGGGCGAGTACCGGAACATCCTCCGGCGCATCATCGTGACGCAGGCCGACACCGAGCCCGCGTCGGTGGAGCAGCAGCGCCGCCTCGCCGCGACCTGCCCGTCGCTCCTCGACATGCGCAACCTGTTCCAGGTGAACGTCGAGGAAGGCCGGCACCTGTGGGCGATGGTGTACCTGCTCCACAAGTACTTCGGGAAAGACGGTCGCGAGGAAGCGGACGAGCTGCTGCGCCGCCGCTCGGGCGACCCCGACAAGCCGCGCATCCTCGGCGCGTTCAACCAGCCGTGCAACGACTGGCTGTCGTTCTTCGCGTTCACGATGTTCACCGACCGCGACGGCAAGTATCAGCTCGCCGCGCTCGCCGAATCCGGCTTCGATCCGCTGGCGCGCACCTGCCGCTTCATGCTGACGGAGGAGGCGCATCACATGTCGGTCGGCGAGACCGGCATCCAGCGCGTCGTGAAGCGCGCGTCGCAGTTGATGAAGGAGCACCCGGGGAAGGACATCCGCGAGTTCGGCGGCGTGCCGCTGTGGATGGTGCAGAAGGTCATCAACTACTGGTTCACCTACTCGCTCGACCTGTTCGGCGGCGAGATCTCGAGCAACGCGGCCGACTACTTCGCGGCCGGACTGAAGGGACGCTTCCGCGAGGAGGCGAACGAGAAGGAGCACACGGCGCTCGATCAGGTGAAAATGGTGCCGGTCATCGAGGACGGCAAGATCGTCGAGCGCACCGTGCCGCTCAGGAACGCGATGAACGAGGTGCTGCGCGACGCCTACGTGAAGGACTGCGAGCGCGCGCTCGCGATCTGGAACCGCGAGCTCGAGTCATTCGGCCTCACGGAGCGCCTCTTCCTCCCGCACCGCCGCTTCCACCGTCATCAGGGCGAGTACTCGAACCACTGCTTCGATCCGCAGGGCAACCTGATCGCGAAGGACGAGTTCGAGCGCAGGAAGAGCGAGTGGTTCTACAGCGAAGAGGACATGGCCTTCCTGCGCGACCTCATGCGCCAGGTCGTCGAGCCCGGCAAGGTCGCCGGCTGGATCGCGCCGCCCTTGCGCGGCATCGGCGGCAAGGAGCTCGACTTCGAGTACGTGAAGTTGTGACGGGACGAGTCGGTGCGAGAGAGTGCGGGCGTGACGAACATCGTCGCCGTCGTGAAATGCACCGGTAGGAACCCATGACCGACCAACTCCGCTCGTTCCTCTCCGGCCGCTGGCACGCGCCGTCCGGCAAGCGCGTCGCGCTCGTCAACCCCGCGACCGAGGACGTCGTCGCCGAGACGTCGTCCGACGGTCTCGACCTGAAAGCGGCGCTCGCGTTCGCGCGCGACGTCGGTCGCGCGAACCTCGCGAAGCTGTCGTTCGCCGAGCGCGGGCAACGATTGCAGAAGCTCGCCGACCTGGTCCACGAGAAGCGCGACCACCTGATCGAGGCCGGCGTCGTGAACGCGGGCAACACGCGCGGCGACGCGAAGTTCGACGTCGACGGCGCAGCGGCGACGCTCGCGGCATACGCCGACGAAGCGGCGCGGATCGGCGGCGCGGGCGGTTGGCTCGTCGACGGCGAGGCCGCGCCGATCGGCCGCTCCGCGAAGCTCGCGGGCCAACACGTGTGGGTGCCGATCGAAGGTGCCGCGGTCCACGTGAACGCGTTCAACTTCCCCGCGTGGGGGCTCCTCGAGAAGGCCGCGTGCGCGTGGCTCGCGGGCGTGCCGGTCGTGTCGAAGCCGGCGACGGCGACCGCGCTGATGGCGTGGCGACTCGCCGAGCTGATCGTCGAATCCGGCATCCTCCCCGACGGCGCGTTCTCGTTCCTCGCCGGGCCGGCGGCCGATCTGCTCGATCACGTCGACGAGCGCGACGCCGTCGCGTTCACCGGCTCGTCCGACACCGGCGCCTGGATGCGCGGCCTCGAGCACGTGCGCCGGAAATCGGTCCGCCTGAACGTCGAAGCCGATTCGTTGAACGCCGCGGTGCTCGGCCCGGACGTGACGGGCGAGGAGACGTTCGATCTGTTCGTGAACGACGTCGTCCGCGACATGACGCAGAAGGCCGGGCAGAAGTGCACCGCGATCCGCCGCGTGTTCGTGCCGGAGGCGACGCTCGATTCCGTGAAGGACGCGCTGACGTCGCGGCTCGTCGACGTGAGAGTCGGCGACCCGGCGCAGGACGGCGTGACCATGGGGCCGATCGCGACGGCGAGCGCACTCAAGAACGTGACCGACGGGCTCGCGCGCCTCACGCGCGAATCCCGCGTCGTCCATCGCGGCGCGGCCGAGTTCGCCCGCCGCCCGGATCGCGCGGCGAAAGGATTCTTCCAGGAGCCGGTGCTCCTCGAGGTCGACGTGGATTCGACGGCGGACGCCGTCCACTCGATCGAGGTCTTCGGACCGTGCGCGACGTTGATCCCGTACCGCGGCGCGGACGGTGTCGGTCGCATGATCCAGGACGTGAAGCGCGGCGGCGGCGGGTTGGTCGCGTCGATCTACACCGACGATCGCGCGTTCCTGCGCACGGCCGTCGACGGACTCGCCGCGTCGCACGGCCGGCTGTTCATCGGCTCGAAGAAGTCCGCGGGCGGGTCGCCCGGCCCGGGCACCGCGCTGCCGCAGCTCCTGCACGGCGGCCCGGGTCGCGCGGGCGGCGGCACGGAGCTCGGCGGCGTGCGGGGGCTCCACCTCTACATGCAGCGCGTCGCGCTCGAGGGGTACGGCCCGCTCGTGGAGTGGCTCGCGAAGCGCTGACGTCGCGGTCGATCAGCGCGACCACATGCAGATCGTCGCGGCGAGCTGCGGATGGTCCTCGATCCAGAGGTAACGGCGAGCGTCCGTCCAGCGCAGGTTGCGGAGCGGCGCGACGATGCCGTTCCCGACGTTCACGCCGGTCGGGATGTGGATGTAGTGGCGCTGGCCGTCGCCGGCGTGCGCGAGCGCCGACGCCGCGTCCCGCAGTGACTGCTCCGGGCGCGTCACGATCGCGAGCGCGATCGCGTTCGTGCCCGGGACGAACGCGAGCTCCTGCGCCACACCGTTCATCTCGATCGTCTTCAGCGAATGCGTCGCGACGTCGGCGCACGTCAAGCCGCGATCGTTCGGCAGGATGAATCGGTTTCCGTCGGCGGAGAACCGGATCTTCGGCCAGCCGGCCTCGGCGCACGACGCGGCGCCGAAATCGGTCACGTCGCCGGTGGCGACGGCGACGGTCACGACGTGGTTGCCGCACAAGACCGCGATCAGCGAGTCGTCCGGCGACCACGCGGTCGCCACTTGGAACTCCGACTTCGGCAGGGCGACGCTCGTCGTGCGCTTGCCGTCCGCGTCGAACACGACGAGGTTCGCGTCGCGCTGCGAGGAGTCCTGCGGCACGAGCCCGAGCTGCACGGCCGCGAGCCGCGCGCCCGCGTGCGACCAGGCCGGCGCGCGGAACGGCCCGCTTTTCTCCTCGGCGAGCGGCTTCGACGTGCGCGCGGCGACGTCGATCACGACGATGCTCGTCTCGCGGCGGAATGCATCGCTCGTCGTCACCGCGAGCGCGCCGCCGTCGGCGCGCCACTCGGGCCCTTCGGCGTCGTCGAGTCGGAAGATCGCGTCCGTCAGCTCGTCACGTTCGCCGCCGTCGCGCTTCGTGACGACGACGCGATAGAGCGCGCGCGCCCGTTCGCCGTCGAGGCGATCGGCGTCGCTGACGCCGGGCAGGTCGGGGGCGCCGTCGGGTTTCACCGCATCGAAGAACGCGATCTTCGACCCGTCCGGCGAGCGGCGGAACGATCGAGCGAACGGGGACGACGTGAACGGCGGCCCTTCGGACGGAAGGTTCGCCTGGATCGCGCCCGCGTCGAGGACGTCGCCGCCGGCCAGCGTGCTGCACACGAAGAAGGGGACGGCGATGAACCACATCGAGGACTCCGATCGAGAGCGAGCGAGCGCTCGATTGAACCGCGTCCCGCGCCGTTCCACAACGCGGCGGGCGGTTCCCCGCGCCGGTCGCTCCCGCTAGGGTTTGCGGCCAGGAGGTTTCGCGATGATGATCCGGCTTCGACGCGCCGCGGCCGCGGCGGCGTTGCTCGTGTCCGCGGGCTGCGCGACCACGCTCTACGAAGGGCAGACCGCGTCCGTGACGCTCGACTCCGATCCGCGCGGCGCGACCGCTTACCTGGTCCCGATCTCCGAGTGGACGAAGCCGGACGGCTCGACGCTGCTCGACGATCCGGTCCGCCTCGAGAACTACCGAGTGCGGGAGGGGACGACGCCGGTGATCGTCTCGCGCGTCATGCACCGCTACGAGTACGTCGCGGCGCTCGGGTCGAAGAAGAACCACGTGACGATGACGCCCGGGATGGTGGCGCCGCTCGGCGACGGCCGGAAGGACACCGTGCTCCTCTCCCTCGCGGGGCCATGAAGCACGCGCCTCCCGATTCCGGCGCGCGGCGCTCGCTCCTCGCGTTCGCGCGGAGGAAGGCGTTGCCCGCCGCCGTGTACTTCATCGGCGCGTGGTACGCGTCGACCTACCTGCTGCACCTGAGCGGCGGCGCGCTGTGGCTGCCGATCGAGTGGCGCGAGGTCGTGAAGGTGCTCGGCGTCCTGCTCGGGATGTGCGTGTTCGGGTTCACGCGCGCGCGGCTCGGCGCGGCGGACGCGCGCGCCGCGGACGGAGAGCACTCCGCGGCCGATCACGAAGCGGCCCACGCGCGGCGATACAAGAGCGCGATCATGCTGACGCTCGCCGCGCTCGTCCTCTTGTGCGTGTACGTGGGGCTGCGCGCGCACTGCGTGATCGAGTGGACGCCGCCGGCGCAATGGCGCGAGCGATATGCATCGACGACGGTGCCGTCGTTCGTCGACGTCGAGCGCGGCACGGTCTACCTGCCGGCGCGGCTGCCGGCGGAGCTGAAGGAGCGCATCGCCGCGGCGGAGCGCGCGCCCGACAACAACGGGCAACTCGACGGCATCACGTATCTCCTGACCTATGCGCCCGACGAGCTGTTCGACTGGCTGAGCGTGAACGGCCGCGGCGCGCTCGCGTGGACGACCCTGCTCTTCCTGTTGATCCACCTCGGGATCCTGGTGCTCGTGTCGATCGCGCTCGGGCTCACGTTCGCTCCGGCGTCCGCGCTCGGGAAGATGGTGGCCCCGTGACGCGCATCGTCGGGTTCGCGAGCCTCGTCGTCGTCCTCGCCGCGTGCGCGCAGCCGCTCGTGAAGCCGTCGCTCGAGCGCGTGCCGGACGTCGACTCGCTCGCGCAATACGCCGAGCCGCCGCGCGGCCGCGGCCGCGGGTCCGTGGAGCGGCTCGGCGACAACCGCTTCCGCGCCGCGTGCCCGGACTTCGCCGCCGCGGCGACCGAGCAGAAGGACGCGGACCTCTGTTGGGCGGCGTGCGTCGAGTCGATCGAGAAGTACATCCTGCATCGCGGGCGCGATCAGCGCGCGATCGCGGAGGACGCGGGCTGGGTGAAGGACTCGCGCGGCGCCGACCCGACGACGATCATGCTCGCGCTCAACCCGTCGATGCAGCGCGCGTGGACTTCGCGCGGCGCGCACCAGTTCAAGCTGGCGTATCCGTCGTCGGACCGCTTGATCGACGCGATCGCGAGCGGCAACCCCGTCGTCGTCGGCATGTCGGAGCCCGGCGGCGGCGGCCACGTGTGGGTCGCGCACGCCGTGACGTTCGCCGCGAAGAAAAAGGACCGGCTCCTCGGCGTGATCCCGATCTCGCTGCCGCGCCTCACAACGACGCGCGGAGCGCAGGATTGCGAGTGGTCGATCGAGTCGATCGAGTTGTTCAATCCGACGCCGGGCCACGGGACGGAGACGATGACCGCGGACCAAGTGAACGAACGGCTCGACTTCTTTTTCGATCAGGGGCTCGCGCGCGAACTGCTGCAGGAGGCGATGTGGTGACGCGCCGCCGCCGTGTCTCGGCGATCGTCGCGACCGCCGTGTTCACGACCGTCGCGACGATCTCGATCGGAGGCTGCACGATCGTCGGCGAGCCGAAGTGGCCGGACCCGGTTCCCGACGCCGAGCTCGACCGGACCTTCACGAAGTCGGATCTCGCGGAAGATCTCGCCGACGCGCGGGCGTTCATCGAGCTCGTGCATCCCGCGCCGTACGAGCGCGCTCCGAAGGAGCGGATCGACGCCGCGCAGGCGGCCGCGGTGGCGGGTGTCGATCGTCCGCTCTCGCGCCGCGAGTTCGCGCCGCGGATGATGCGGTTCCTCGCCGCGTTCGAGGACGGCCACACGAGCGGCGGCTTCCCGAGCGAGGACCTCTGGCGCTTCGCGAAGACCGGCGGACGGTTCGTCCCGTTCGACGCTGTGGTCGATGGTGACGCGGTGCGCGTCGACCCGGTCTACGAGCCGGTGAAGGACCTCGCGCCGGGCGACCGCCTGCTCGCGCTCGACGGCCGCCCGATCGACGCGTGGATCGCGCAACTCGCGGAAACGCAGTCCGGTCCGCCCGAGCTCGCGCGCGCGCAGGCGACGCGGGACCTGAAGTCGCTGCTCTGGTGCGAGGGCGCGCGCACGCCGATCGACGTGGCATGGGAGAAGGCGGATGGCCGGCGCGTCGAGCGGTCGCTGCAGGGAGTCATCTGGCACAACCGCGGCGAAGGCGTCGCGCGCGCGAATCCGAGCTTCGAGTTCCGGGTGCTCGACGGCGGAGTCGGGCTCATCGACTATCGCGGCATGAACGACGCGGACGCGTGGCAGGCGTTCCTCGAGCGGACGTTCACGCGGCTGCGCGACGAACGGTTGCGCGGGCTCGTCGTCGACCTGCGGCAGAACGGCGGCGGCAACTCGACGCGCGGCGTCGAGCTGCTCGAGTACCTGACCGACCGCCCGTACAAGATGGCGGCGCGCAAGGAATGGAAGATGAGCGCGGCCTACCGCGACTTCATGAAGGCGCGCGTGCACCCGGCGATCCGCTGGCTGCCGCTCCAGTGGTTCCATCCGCTCGGCCGCAAGATGTGGGGCGCGGACGAGGGCGAGATCGTGACGTTCGACAGCGAGTCGATGCAGCCCGCGCCGGACGCGGACGTGCCGTTGCGCTTCCACGGACCGTGCGTGTTCCTGATCGGGCCGCGCACGTTCTCGTCCGCGCTGATGCTCGCGGACGCGGTGAAGACGTTCTCGCTCGCCACGACGATGGGGGAGGAGACCGCGGAATGCCCGACCGGATTCGGCGAAGTGATGCCGCACGTCGTGCCGCACACGCGGCTCCAGTTCCAGGTGTCGTCCGCGCGCTGGGTGCGCGCGAGCGGCGACCTCGGCGATCGGCGGGGCGTGGTCCCGCAG
>CAZBOK010000006.1:0-31901 GCA_964493525.1 uncultured Phycisphaeraceae bacterium
CCCGACCGCGCGCTGTCCCACTACCTGTTCGGGCGCGTGCTCGCGCAGCACGATCTGCAGGCGCAGGAGTTCGCCGTAGCGCTGCGCCTCGATCCGAGCTTCTACTTCGCTCACGTAGGGCTCGGCCACGTGGAGCTCGCGCGCGGGAAGCCCCGCGACGCCGAGCGCGAATTCCGTCGCGCGCTCGCGCTCGAGCCGGATCGGACCGAAGCGCTGCACGGCCTGCTCGCGACGCTGTCGCGCGCGGACGACGAACGGAGCCGGAAGGAGTGCATTGAGACGGCACGCACGCTTCTCGAGCGCGAATCGGACGCATCCGACGCGGCGGAGGCGTTGATCGACGAACAACTCGAGAAGGGGCACGCGGACGCGGCGTGCCGCGCGGCGCTCCGCTTCGCGATCGACGCGCGCACCGACGCCTCCGCGGGACTCGCGCTTCGCGTCCTGCACGAGCACGCGACGCCGGATGTGATCGACCTCGCGCGCGCGACGATCGGATCGCAGCCGCGAGCGTTGTTGGCGCGACCGGGGTGGGCGCGGCTGCGAGCATTCGTCGAGGAACGCAGCGGCGATCCGCGCGCGGCGCGCGATGCGCTGATCGCCGCGCCGGATTCCGCACGCGATCCCGAGCACGACGAACGCCGGCTCCGCGTCGCGAGCGGCGACCTCGCCGGCGCGCTCGACGCGGTGGTGCGCCGGCGTTTCGACTCCGGACTCGATCTCGGCCCGGACGGCGCTGCGGCGCGGCGCGATCTCGAACGGGCGGCGACGATCGTTCGCGCCGGACCGGCCGCGTGCACCGCCGCGGAGGCGGCCGCCGCGGGCACCGCGCTGCTGCGCGCCGGGCTGTTCGAGCTCGCGGTCGCGTGGCTCGATTCGGCCGCCGCGTCGAGCGCGAGCGACGATGCGGTGGAACGCGCGCGCCAGGACGCGCGGAGCTGCCGGCGCTTCGTCGCGGCGCTCGCGGACTTCTTCGGTCGGCTCTACCTCGGCGATCCCGAACTCGGCGACGGCGATCTCGTCCCGGTGCTCGATCGGTTGCGGAGGATCTCGCGCGAATGCCTCGGCCGCGACGTGTTCGATCCGGTCGTGACGCGCGACTACGCGCCGATCGGACGCTTCCTCGACCCCGATCCGGTACACGGCGGAGGCCTCGCGAAGTGGTGCGACGAGCACGGTCTCTTCCTGGTGCTCGGCGAGCGCGCCTTCGCCGACTCGGACGCCTGGCTCGTGCGCCGCGTCGCCGCGGGACGCGTCGCGATCGGCGGCGAAGACGTGTACCGCGTGATCGGCGAAGACCTGCTGATCCCGTCGCGCGCCGAAGCGGCGGGCGGCGAGATCGCCGGGTTCGCGTTCGAGACGTTCCTCGTGCTGAACGCGGATCGCGCGTTCACCAGCGCGCGCGCCGCGGAATCGTTGCTCGCGCGGTCGCCGGCCGAGCGAGCGCGATTACTCGACGATCCTCCGCCGGTCGCCGACGCGGAGCGTCTCGGCGCGACCACGCGCGAGCCGCTTTCGCTCGCGGAGCGGGCGATGTTGCGCGGCGTCAGTGCGTTCCTCGCCGCGGGTCACGATCGTTCGGAGCTGCCGGGCCTCTTCCTGGACGCCGTCGAGGCGCACGAGCGGGCGCACATCGACGACGCGCGGCGGTTCCTGCCGGTGTTCGCGCATCCGTTCGACAAGCTGGTTCTGCTCGCGCGGCTCGGTTTCCGACCGGCGAACGTCGAGGCGTGGGTCGAGGAGCGCGCGCAGGCGGTCGCGTTGCGCGACGCGAAGAGCCCGCTGCTCGTGCTCGGCTCGACGGCGGAGCTGGCGCCGAACGCGGATTCCGCTCCGCCGCACTCGCGCGCCTACTGTGACCTGCTCGACCGCTGGGTCGCCGAGGTGGCGGCGCATCCCGACCGTTGGAGCGCGATCGATCCGTCGCGGCTGATCCTGCCGCAGCTCGACCGGCTCGACGACGACGGCCTGCGCCGGCTCGCGACGGCGACGCTCGGCCCGGAGGGCGACGCGCCCGCGATCCGCTGAGCGCGCGCGCTCAAAGCGCGGCGGACATCGCGGCGAGCAGCTGCTTCAGATCGTCGACCGAGTGGTCGCCCATGTGCCCGATGCGGAACGAGATGTCCTTGATCTTCCCGTAGCCGTCGCCGAGGAAGAACCCGCGCTCGAGAACGCGCGCGTGGAACGCCTTCTGGTCGAACGACTGCGGCACCGCGACGCACGTCACGGTCGGCGAGAAGTGGTTCGGATCGGCGAACAGACCGAGCTTCTCCGTCGCCCACGCGCGCGAGAGCTCCGCCATCTGGCGGTGGCGCGCGGCGCGCTTGTCCATGCCTTCCGCGTGGATGCGCTTCAGTTGGAAGTCGAGCGCGAAGAAGTGCGGCGTGGTCGGAGTCGCCGGCGTCTCGTCCTTGTCGCCGTTCTTCTTGAAGGTGACGAAGTCGATGTAGTGCCCGCGGTTCTTCACGCTCTCGGCGCGCTTCATCGCGCGCTCGGACACCGTGAACACCGCGAGGCCCGGCGGCATCGCGAGGCACTTCTGCGAACCGGCGAGGCACACGTCGATGCCGAGTCGATCGACCTCGCACTCGACGCCCGCGAGCGTGGAGACCGCGTCGACGACGAGCAGGACGCCGTCGAACTTGCGCACGACCTTGGCGATCTCCTCGATCGGATTCAGCACGCCGGTCGACGTCTCGCACCAGACCGCGGTGACCACGTCGTACGCGCCGGTCGCGAGCTTTTTCTCGAGGTCGGCGACGTCCGACGGTTTGCCCCACGGAACGACCTGGCGATCGCACGGGATCCCGTTGTCGACCGCGATGTCGCCCATCTTCTGCGACCACGCTCCGCAGTCGAGCGCGAGCACCTTCTTCTTCACGAGGTTGCGCAGGCTCCCTTCCATCACGCCCGTCGCGGAGCTCGTCGACAGGAACACGTCGCCCGTCGTGCCGAACAGCTTCTTCAAGTTCGGCTTGATGCTGCGGACGAGGCGACGCATGTCCTCGGTCCGATGACCGATCTGCGGATGCGTGAGCGCCTGGAGCACGTCGGCGCGGACTTCGGTCGGGCCGGGGATGAAGATCTTCACCATCGAATCCTTCCTTCCGGGAGCAGCACGAGGTCGAGGCTCCGCACTTCCGGGAGCCGGCGGATCTGCGCCAGCACTTCCGCGTGCGGTGGGGATTGGACGTTCAGGAACGCGAGCGCGCTGTCGCCGGCGCCGCCGGAAGTGGCGGGCGGCGAGAGGTGCATCGCGCGGATGTTCACGCCGGCGTCGCCGAGCAATGAGCCGACGCGGCCGACGACGCCGGGGCGATCGTCGTTCTTCAGCACGAGCAGCGGACCTTCCGGGATCACTTCGATCGCGTGGCCGTCGACGCGCACGAATCGCGGTTGGCGATGACCGAACAGCGTCCCGCCGACCGTCGCCACCGTCGCGCCGGAGAACGCGCGTGCGGAGAGCATGCTCGCGAAGTCGCGGATGCGTTCGCTCTTCTTCTCCTCGACGCGCATCCCGCGCGCCGCGGCGAGCGCGGCCGCGTTCACGAGGTTCACTGGCTCGTCGAACGCGTGCGCGAGCAGGCCGGCGATCAGAGCACGAGTCACCAGCGCCGTGTCGCGTTCCGCGAGCCGTCCCGAGACCGAGACCTCGAGCGCTTCGCACGGACCGCCGAGCTTGGCGGCGAGGAGCATCCCGAGTCGGGCCGCGAGATCGAGCCACGGCTCGAGCTCCGCGAGCACCGACGGCGCGACGCGCGGGAGGTTCACCGCGTTCTTGACCTCGCCGTCGACGAGGTAGGCGAGGACCTGACGACAGATCTCGACCGATGCCTGGTGCTGCGCCTCGGTCGTCGACGCGCCGAGGTGGGGGGTGAGCACCACGCGCTCGGACGCGAACAACGGGTGATCCTTCGGCGGCGGCTCGGAGGCGAACACGTCGAGCGCGGCGCCGGCGACCTGGCCGGAGACGATCGCCGCCGCGAGATCGGCCTCGTTCACGATGCCGCCGCGCGCGCAGTTGATGATGCGGACGCCGCGCTTCGTCTTGGCGAGGAACGCGGCATCGACGAAGTTCCGGGTCGAATCGAGCAGCGGGACGTGGATCGTCACGAAGTCGCTCGCCGCGACGAACCGCTCGATCGGGACCACGGGGATGCCGACGTCGTCGAGTGCGTTGGCGGGGAGGAAGGGATCGTGGACGATCACCTCGAGACCGAGCGCCTTCGCCTTGACGGCGACCCGCCGTCCGATGTTGCCGCCCCCCAGCACGCCGAGCGTCTTGCCGGCGAGCTCGGCCCCGATGAACTTCGCGCGCTCCCATTTGCCTTCGCGGACCGAGCGGTCGGCGGCCGGGACGTTGCGCGCGAGGGAGAAGATGAGCGCGAGCGCGTGCTCGGCCGTCGTGTTCGCGTTCGCGTCCGGCGAGTTCATCACCAGGACGCCGCGGGCGGTCGCCGCCTTCACGTCGATGTTGTCGACGCCGATTCCCGCTCTGCCGATCACGCGCAGGCGTTCCGCCTTCGCGAGTAGCGGCGCGGTCAGCTTGGTCTCGCTGCGGACGAGCACGGCCTCGGCATCCTTCAGCGCTTCCTCGAGCGCGGCGCCCGTGAGCCCGTGCTTCACTTCGACGTGGAGTCCCGGCTCGCGCTCGATCAGCTCGACGCCGGCGGGCGCCAGCTTGTCGAGCACGAGCACTTTCGTCGGTTCGTGGTCGGAGGCGTCGGAGCGATCGCGGTTCATGGATTCAACGCGCTCCGAAGCCGAGCAGCACGACCTTCACGGTGCGGAACAGGATGATGATGTCGAGGAAGATCGACATGTTCTTGATGTAGTACAGGTCGAACTGAAGCTTTTCGAGCGCGTCGTCCTTCGACGCCCCGTAGCGGTAGTTGATCTGCGCCCAGCCGGTGACGCCCGGCTTCACGACCAGTCGCTCCATGTAATACGGGATCTCGCGCTTCAGCTCTTCGACGAAGAACGGCCGCTCCGGGCGCGGCCCGACGAACGACATCTGGTTCTTCAGGACGTTCACGAGCTGCGGCAACTCGTCGATGCGGCACTTGCGGATCAGGCGACCGACGCGCGTGACGCGCGGATCGTCCTTGTCGGCCCATACCGGCCCCGAGTCCTTCTCTGCGTCGACGCGCATCGAGCGGAACTTGTACAGCGTGAAGATCCGCCCTTCCTTGCCGACGCGCGCCTGGCTGAACAGAACCGGTCCGCGGGAATCGAGCTTGATGAGGATCGCGGTGACGAGCGCGATCGGCGCCGACACGACGATTCCGAACAACGCGAGCAGCACGTCGAGAGCGCGCTTGAAGATGTAGTTGAACTTCGACCGGTTGAAGCCCTCGGAGAAGATCAAGTAGGAGGGTCGGAGTTTGCCGATCGCGATCTTCCCCGTGATCCGCTCATAGACGAGCTCGCCTTCCTCGACGCGCACGCCTTTCAACCGACAGTTCAGGAGCTCGAGCACCGGCAGGTTTCCGCGGCGCTCCTGCAGCGCAACGATGACGCGCGTGATCGCGTGCTTGCGCACGATCTCGACGATCTTCCCGTATCCGCCGAGCACGCGCTTCCCGTCGACCTCGCGCTCTTCGCCGGTCCAATTCGGAAGGATGTAGCCGACCACCAGCGCGTCCGGTTCGCCGCGCGACTTCAGCTCGTCCTCGAGGATCTTCGACATCGGGCCGTCGCCGATGAACACCAGGCGATCCGTGAACGGCGTCTTCAACGGCGCGAGCCCGACGCCGCGGCGGTACCAGTACGCGGTCGCGAGCACCACCACCGAGAGCACGACGATCTGCACGCCCGACGTCTTGAAGCGCGCGAGTCCCGCGTCCGGCTCGCTCAACCGCAGGACGAAGCGGTCGAGTCCGTCGAACGCGACGTAGACGAGGATGAGCAACAGAACCGTGTAGAAGCACGATTCGAGCAGCCGGATGCTGCACTGGTGCTTCGAGCGGATGACCCGCGACTCGTAGAGGTCGTTGAAGAAGAACGTGACCTGGAACGTGCCGACGATGACGAGCGCGCGCACGGCGACGTCGATCCACGGCATCTGATCGACGTCGGCGGCGCCGGTCGCGATCTGCAAGAGACCGCGCAGGTTCGCGAGCACCACGACGACCGCGAGGAGCAGCGCGGTCTCGAGCAGGATCAGGGCGAGCTTGCGGAAGGACAACGCGTCGATTCCTAGTGAACGTCGTCGATCCACTCGACGCGGGGCGCGCTGCCGTCCGGTGCAGCGACGATGGACACGATGCCGAATCGGTAGTCGACCTCCGCGCCGCCGCGCGACTCGAGGTACTCGAGCGCGGCGCGCTTCATGTGATCGAGCTTCGTCCTGCCGACCGCGCGCCACGGATCGCCGAACCGCTCCGTCGCGCGCGTTTTCACCTCGACGAACACGAGGCCGGCGGCGTCGGAAGCGATCAGGTCGATCTCGCCGGAGCGCGTGCGCACGTTGCGCGCGATCAGCGTGAACCCCCGCGTCTCGAGAGCGCCCGCGGCGATCGATTCGCCGCGCACACCGAGCGGGCGGGCATCGGACATCGCGATCACGAGCGCGGCGCGGCCGCGTTCGCGGACTCGGTCGCCGCCTTGGCCTCGTCAGTGTCGCCGGACACGAGTCCCGCGATCGCCGAGCGCGTGAAGCGCATCCGGACGTTGCTCGAGTCGTCGACCTTGATCGTGACCGTCTGTTCGTCGAGGGCGGCGATGGTCCCGTAGAGCCCGCAGTTGAGCAGGATGCGATCGTGCTTCTTCAGCGCGTTCATCATCGCGGCGCGGCGCTTCTGCTCCTTCTTCTGCGGGAAGTACATCATCACCAGGAAGATGACGACGATGCCCAACAGGAGCGGCCACATCGACGGCGGCTGCTGAGCCGGAGCGCCGCCGGCGGGGTCTTGCGCCAGCAACACCGAGAGAACGAAGGACGTGGACATCGCGGGGTCTCCGGTCGAGCCGTGAGTGCACCGGTCGATCCGATCGATGCATGAGAAGCGCGGCAGTTTATCGACCGCCCGTGGACGCAACAATCCGCACGAGCGCGCGTCTAGAATCGCCGCCCATGTCCGGCCCAACCCGAAACATCGGCGAGCGCGTGGCCGTCGCGATGAGCGGCGGCGTCGACTCGTCGGTTGCCGCGTTGCTCGCGAAGCGCGCGGGCCACGACGTGGTCGGGTTCTTCCTCCGCAACGGCGTCGTCGCCGGCGGGCCGGGCGCGTCGCGGTCGTGCTGCTCGGTCTCGGATGCGGCCGACGCGCGGCAGGTCGCGGCGCAGCTCGACATCCCGTTCTACGCGATCGACGTCGCCGACCGGTTCGATGCGATCGTCGACGGCTTCGTCGACGAGTACCGTCGCGGGCGCACCCCGAATCCGTGCGTGCGATGCAACGTCGAGGTGAAGTTCGGACGCTTGCTCGATCTCGCGCGATCGATCGGTGCCGCGCGCGTCGCGACCGGCCATTACGCGCGCGTCGCGACGATCGACGGTCGCCACGTGCTCCTGCGCGGCCGGGACCTCGCGAAGGATCAGTCCTACGTGCTCGCGGGCCTGAGCCAGGAGCAGTTGCGCGCCGCGATGTTCCCGCTCGGCGAGCTCGAGAAGCGCGAGGTGCGCGCGCTCGCGGCCGAGGCGGGCCTCGTGACGGCGGACAAGGCGGAGAGCCAGGAGATCTGCTTCGTCACCACCGGCGACTACCGCGATCTCCTGCGCGAGCGCGCGCCGGAGACGAACGAGCCCGGTGAGCTGGTCACGACGACGGGCGAAGTCGTCGGCCGCCACGACGGCATCGCGCATTTCACCGTCGGGCAGCGCAAGGGCATCGGCGCCGCGCCGGGCGCGCCGCGTCACGTCGTCGGAATCGAGCCGGGCGCGCGCCGCGTGATCGTCGGAAGCCGTCAGGAAGCATCGAGCCGCGTGTTCGACGTCGAGGACGTGAACTGGGTGCTCGAGCCGGAGCCGCCCGTCGGCGAACGGCGCTCGGTGACCGCGCGCATCCGTCATCGCCAGGCGGGGAGTCCCGCGGAAGCGACCGTCACCGGCGCTGGCCGCGTGCGCGCCCGATTCGCCGCACCCGAGTTCGCGATCGCGCCGGGGCAGACGGCGGTGCTGTACGTCGGCGACGCGGTGCTCGCGGCCGGGACCATCGCCGCGTCCGAACCCATTCCGAACTTGGAGAACGAAGGATGACGACGTCGAACTCTCGCGCAGCGATCGCCCTGTTCGTGCCGCTGTTGGCGTTCGCCTCCTGCACCACGGAGCCGGCGGATTCGACCCAGGGGAAGATGCCCGCGAGCCTGCGCGATCGGTTCGATCGCGAGATGCATCGCGTGCAGCTCACCGAAGGACCGCAGTTGAAGTCGTTGCTCGATGGTCTCGCGGAGTTCGGTCCGTACGCGACGGAGCCGGTCAAGGAGCGCCTGCTCGCGAGCGACACGCCGCGTCTGCGTTCGAACGCCGTGTACGTGCTGTCGGGGATCTACCGCAACGACGAAGACAAGGCCGCGCTCGACGCAGTGAAGAGCGCGTTGAACGACGGCGATCCGACGGTGCGCCTCGAGGCGGCGCGCGCACTGCTCGAGCTCCACGATCGCTCGGGGATCAACGAGCTCGTCTCGGCGCTCGGTTCCGATCGCCGCGGCATCCGCGTGCCGGCGTTCCTCGCGCTCCGGCACGACACCGGGAACGACTTCGGATACAACCCCTACGACCCGCCCGAGCGGCGTGCGGAGGGGGTCGCGAAGTTCCGCCAGCACTTCGGTCTCGCGGAAGAGGGGGCGGCGCGGGCGATGACGGACGCGACCGGTTCGTTCGCGGCGTCGCCGGGAGACGAAGCGAGCGAGCCGGCGAAGCCCGCGAAGTCGGTGAAGGACGAGCCGGCGCCCGCTCCCGAACCGCAGCCGAGTGACTCAGACCTTCCCACCGTTCCGCCGGCGCCCGAGAATGCGACCCAGCCGGCGTCCGAACCGTCCGGCGACGGCGGCGACAACGGCGGCGCGCCTCCTGCCGACGACGATCACCCGACGGACGACGGCGGCGGGGGCGGCCGATGACGTCCGACGTCCTGGAGACGGCGATCGGCGAAGAGCGCGTGAAGCCGTGCCTCGAGTGCATGGCGGTGATCCCGTTCGACGCCGAGGTGTGCTCGCTCTGCGGATCGCGTACGCGGAAATCGCCGGATGGCGAGGAGGCGGTGCGCCCGTGCCTCGCGTGCGACGCCCTCGTGCCCGAGCAGGATCTGTTCTGTCCGGCGTGCGGCGACTTCGCGCTCGCGGTGAAGACGCACGATCACCCGACCGAGCGCGCGCCCGAACCGATCGGCGCGCGCGAAGGCCGCGCCGCGATGTTCCTGACGCGCTGCGTCGCGATGATGGTGGCGCTGATCGGCGCAATGCTCGCCGTCACGATCGCGCTCGAGTTCCTCGGCAACTGACCGCCGGCGCGCGATGCGCGTCGCGAAGCGTGCGAACCCGTTCCGCCGGGATCAGTGCTGCTTCGGACGGCGGCGGCGCAGGCGCGCGACGATCGCGTCGAAGCGCGGATCGTCCCGCAGCGTGAGCAGGTCTTCGTCGCCGAGCAGGTGGGGGAGATCGTCGTACCCGAGGCGCAGCGCTTCGCCGAGCGCGAGGAACGCATCCTCGATCTGACCGGACATCGCGAGCGAACACGCGAGGTTGTAGCGGACGATCGGATCGGCGGGCGCGAGCTCGACGAGATGCGTGTCGATGTCGAGGCCGTCTTCGACCTGGCCGCGGCGCGAATACAGTTCGCCGAGCCGCACGAGGACCTCGAAGTCGTCGGGGCGCTCGTTCCGTGCCTGCTCCAACAACATGACCTCGAAGCGCTCGGCCGTGTCGACGACGTGTCGTCGCGTGGTGTCGTCGAGCTGGTCTCCGAGATCGAGCGTGCGCATGAAGCGGTCCTCGTGATGCTGCGCGGGATGTGCTGCTACCGGACGGTTCGCTCTTCCTATACTGCCGAACCCGTCGCCGCGTGGAGCGAGCGACGGCGAGGGTTTTATCGTTTGGCAAGTGCGATCGTCAATCCGGCGACGCGCGTGGAATCGGCGAGCCCATGAAGATTTTCTTCTGCGACGTCTGCAACGAATCGATCCCCCTGCAGGACATCAAGGAGAACAAGGCCACCACGATCAAGGGGAAGATCTTCTGCCTCAAGTGCAACCCGCTGAACGAGCTCGACGGTGGCGCGACGCCGTCGAAGTCGTCGAGCGCCGGCTCGCCGCTGCTCGGGTTCGTCGTGTTCCTGCTGGTGATCGCGGTCGGCGGGCTCGGTTGGGCCGTTTACGAGATGCGCTTCGGCCCCGGCAATCGCGCGAGCGACGACCGCGACGCGAGAATCGCGCAGACGGAGCAGAGCGCGCGCGACCTGCGCATGGCGGTGAACGGACTGCAGGCGACCGTCGAAGCGCTCCAGCCGCTGCGCGGGCTGCCGAACGAAGTGCAGCCGCTGCGCGAGAAGCTCGCCGCGCAGGGTGGCGACATCACGCAGATCCGCACAGACGTCGGCGCGTTCAAGGACGCGATCGCGGCGGCCGGCCACGTGGCGCAGCAGGTCGAAGCGCTCTCGTTGAAGCAGGACGAGGTGACGCAGAAGTTCGCCGCGGTGAACAGCGTGCTCGATGAGCTGAAGGCCGCCGTCCAAGAGCTGCGCGATCGTCCGCCCGTCGTGCTTGCGAACGGAGCGCCCGAACGACCGAGCGGGTCGGACGCAGGCGCCGAGCCGGAGTCCGCGCCGCCCGACTCCGAGCTCACCAAGGTGCTCGAGAACCTGAACTCGAACGATCCGACGACGCGCTGGGATGCGCTCGAGAAGATCCGCAAGCGTCGTGACAAGGCGCTGGCGTCGCACGTGCTCCCGCTGCTCGACGATCGCGACACCTTCGTGCGCGGCCAGGCCGCGTACACGCTCGGCGAGTTGAAGGCGATGCCCGCGGTGCCGCGGCTGGTGAAGCTCCTCCGCGATGACGAGATCATGGTGCGCGAGGAGGCTTTGACCAGCCTGATGGTGATCACGGGACAGACGTTCAAGTTCGACGTGAACGGCTCGAAGGACGTCCGCGACAAGGGCATCCGCAAGTGGGAAGACTGGATCGCTTCCAACAAGGACAAGTTCTGAGCGCGACCGACGCCACCGTCACGTCCGGCGCGAAGGTCCTCGTCGAAGTCTTCGGCTGCCAGATGAACGTCGTGGACGCCGAGCTCGTCCGCGGTCGATTTCACGATCTCTCCTACGGGGAGACGTCGGACTACGAAGCGGCCGACGTCGTCGTGTTCAACACGTGCTCCGTGCGCGGGCACGCGGAGGATCGCGTGCACTCGCGGCTCGGCGCGTTGCGGCGCTGGAAGCGCGATCGCGCGGGTCGCGTCATCGCGGTGATGGGATGCATGGCGCAGCGCGAAGCGGCCGACATCCGCCGCCGCGCGCCGCACGTCGACGTCATCGTCGGGACGCGGGACTTCCCGAAACTCGCGGAGCTCGTGACGCGGGCGCGCCGCGGCGAAGGGCCGTTCGTCGCGATCGACGGCACGGAGCGGCCGGACATCGCGCGATCGGCGGGTTCGCGGCCGCGACCCTATCAGGCGTACGTCACGATCATGCGCGGCTGCGATCGCCCGTGCACTTACTGCATCGTCCCGACCGTTCGCGGGCCGGAGGTGAGTCGACCTCTCGACGAAATTGTCACCGAGGTCCGCCGGCTCGTGGATGACGGCGTCGTCGAGGTCTGCCTCCTCGGACAGACCGTGAACGCGTGGAACGGACAGCGTCGCGGGGAGCAAACGCTCGGAACGCTCCTTCGCAAGCTCGACGAGATCGACGGTCTGCGACGATTGCGTTTCATCACGTCGCATCCGAACGACTTCGACGCCGACACGCTCGCCGCGCTCCCGGAAGTTCGGACGCTCGATCGATTCCTGCACATGCCGATGCAGTCCGGTTCCGATCGCATCCTGAAAGCGATGAAGCGCGGCTACACCGCGCCGCGCTACCGCGCGCTCGTCGACAAGATCCGCGCGGCGGTGCCGGACATGCAGATCGGCACGGACTGGATCGTCGGATTCCCCGGCGAAACGGAAGAGGACTTCCAGGCGACGGTTCGCGCGTGCGCGGAGATCGGCTTCTCGCAGTCGTTCGTCTTCAAGTATTCGCCGCGGCCGGGAACGGTGGCCGCGGAGTCGATGGACGACGATGTGCCGGAGGCGGAGAAGCGGCGGCGGAACGCGATGCTTCTCGCAACGCAATCCGACGTAGCGCGGGTCGCGCACGCCGCGATGCACGGCTCCGAGGTGGAAGTCCTCGTCGAGGGCAAGAGTCGACTCGACGATCGGAAATGGGCAGGTCGCGACCGCGCACATCGGATCGTGTGTTTCGAGAGCCCCGAAGTGAGCGAGGGGAGCTTTGCTCGCGTGCGGATCGAGAGTTCGACGCCGCTGACCTTGTTCGGATCGGTTGTCGAGAGCGCGGCGCTCGGCCGCGCGCGATGACTTGAACGCCGGCGAGATGCGGCTCCTCGGCGAGGCGGAGGCGCTCGCGCGGCAGGGAGTCCTGGACGTCGAGCCGAATCCGCCGGTGGGCGCGCTGCTCGTGCGCGATGGGGCGATCGTGGGCCGCGGTTTTCATGCGTTCTATGGCGGCCCGCACGCGGAGGTCGCAGCGATTGCCGACGCCGGGGGACGCGCGCGCGGTGCGACGCTCATCGTGACGCTCGAGCCCTGCTCGACCACCGGCAAGACGCCGCCGTGCACGGAAGCGATCCGCTCCGCAGGAATCGCCCGCGTCGTGTTCGGCGCGAGCGACCCGAATCCGATTCACGCGGGTCGCGCGGCGGAAGCGTTGCGCGCCGCGGGGATCGAAGTGCAGGGTCCCGTTCACGGGACGGCAGAGAACCTGATTCAGCGGTTCCGCCGACACTGCGCGCGAACGCGTGCTTGGGTGATCGCGAAGTGGGCGATGAGCGTCGATGGCAAGATTGCGGCAGCGAGCGGCGCTTCTCGTTGGATCACCGGCGAGGCGGCGCGCGCGGAAGTCCACGCTCTTCGCGGACGCGTCGATGCCATCGCAGTCGGACGACGCACCATCGACGTGGACAACCCTTCATTGACCGCGCGTCCGGTCGGGACGCTGCGAGCGGCGCGTGTCGTGTTCGATCGCGGGCTCTCGATGCGGCGCGACTGGCGAGGCCTCGGCGACGGTGGCCCACCCGTGATCGCGGTGCACGGATCGCACGCGACCGCGGACCGCATCGGCGAGTTGCGCGCACTCGGAGTTCGAACGATCGCGGCGGAAGATGCGGATGCCGGCACGTTCGTGCGATCCGCGCTCGTCGGACTCCGCGCCGCCGGCTTCCAACGGATCCTCGTCGAGGGCGGGCCGACGTTGCTCGGATCGTTCTTCGACGCACGGCTCGTGGATCAAGTGCTGGCCTTCGTCGCGCCGCGCATTCTCGGCGGGGCGGGCGCGCCCTCGGCAGTCGCCGGAACGGGCGAGGCCGACCCCGCGAGCGGGATTGGCCTCGTCGAGACTCGATTCGACCGTGTCGGCGACGACGTCGCGATTCGCGGATTCGTTCGCGACGCGGCCGACTGACGATCAGTGCCCGCCGTCGCTCGGCGGGGCGGCGGGGGCGGCCGGTGCGGTCGCGCCCGGCGCGCTCGGCGCAGAACCCGTCGCCGGCTGCGACGCGCCTTGCGTCGCAAGCAGGTCGCGGATCTCGGCGACGCGCTTCAAGTACGCCGGGGCGACGGCATCCTGCGGCGCGAGTTGCTTCACGTCTTCGAAGCGTTGCTCGGCATCGTCGAGCTGACCCGAGAAGAACGAGACGTAGGCGAGGAGCAGCCGTGCCTCCGTATCGTTCGCGTGACTCTCGCTGAAGACCTCCAGGGCGAGCGTGTGCTCCGTGAGGTCATCGGGTTCGCCGTAGAGATCGCGCAGGTCGGAACCGACCGAGGGCCAGTTCGGGAGGATCTCCATGCCCCGGCGGATCAGGAACGCCGCGTAGTTGTATTCGCCCAATGCGAACAGAGCGTGCGCCATTGCAAACTTCGGCACCGCGTTATTGTTCTCGGCGAGCATTGCCTTGCGGAAGGAATCGGCCGCGCCGCGATAGTCCCGATCCTTGAACCGACGCGCCCCCTCTTCGAGGAACGCGACGGCGTTCTGGTTCGTTGCGAGCGCCTGGAGCTCCTTGTCCAGTGCCGGGTCGAGCGTCTGCTGAGGCGGAGCGGGGGTTCCCGCCGGCGGGGCATAGGAGTCCGAAGGGGCGGACGAGGACGCCGGAGCGTCATAGTACGGGTAGTATGTGACGTTCTCGCCCGAATACACCGGGACGTATGTCGGGTAGTAATAAACGTAAGAGGGATACGTGCGGTAGCACGGCCACCAGTCATACCACCAATACGACGAGTAGCACGGATACCAACCGAACGAGAGCCCGAACCACGAGTGGCAGCCCGAGTAGTACGAGAAGCCGAAGAACGGCGCGAAGCAGCACGGAGTGAAGCAGCTCGAGTGGCAGCTGCCATTGCGATATCGATACTTGTACTTGTACTGATATTGATACTTGTACTTGTATTGATATTGCGAGGAGTGACTCTCCGCGTTCTTCGATTTCTGCGACGATGTCACGAGGCCCGCGGGGGCGGCTTCTTTCGCCACGCTGTTGCCGATCGAGCCCTTCCGCCCGTTCTCCCGGATGTCGCCGCGAGTGCCGTCGCCCGAGCGATTGAACGCCTTGCGATACGCATCGGAGAGGGTGAGTGTGTTGCCGGGGTTCAGCGCGATCGATCGACGGCGCGCGTCGGGACTGTCATTGAGACTGCGCGGTTGATCCGGCGTTGGGCTCGAGATCGTCGGGTCGCGGGTGGGCTTGAAGGCGCCCACGCCGATCGGCTTGCCGAGATGAGTCGTGTGGGAAAGCGGATTCGTCGGACCGGACGTGCTGCCAGTGCCGCCGCTCCCGAGCGTCGGACCGTTCGGCGAGGGATGAATCCCGCGCATGAACCGCCCGCGATCAAACGTCTCGGAGCCCGACGGCTGGATCGGTCGCGTCCGGAACGAACCTGGAGCGATGGGGCGGCCGAGATTCCCGGTCACGGACGGCGTGCGAACTTCCGTCCCGTTGCCGACGTGGATTCGCGGCACGCCGCCAGATCCGGTGTTCCCCGTTCCCGTGTCGCCGCCGGAACCCGGAAGGCCACCGCTCCCGGTTCCCCCGAGGCGAGGCCCGGAATCGAATCTCGGTCCGCGGTTCCATGTGGAAGCGCCACCACTGGCACCGCCGCCTGAATTCGAATCGTTCCCGGTGCGCGGGCGGTTCGCGGGCGGGTTGAACGTCGGCACCGAGCGAGACCCGTCATCGCCCCACGAGCGAACACCACCGCCGTTGCCGGGACTTCCTCCGTTCCACTGTGGCCTACCGCCGCCACCGCCACCGCCACCGATTCTGATTCCGCCGCCACCACCGCCGCCGTCGCCGCTACCGCCACCGACCCGAGTGCCTCCTCCACCGCCCCCGCCACCTCCACCGCCACCGCCACCCCCGCCACCTCCGCCACCTCCGCCACCGACGTGACCGCCGCCGCCTCCGCCGATGTGCCCTCCGCTGTTCGATCCGCCTCCTCCTCCGTGATGACCTCCTCCGCCCCCAGCGCCGCCGCCGGCGTGCTGTCCGCTACCGTGCTTGTCGCCAGCGAGCGCGCGCGTGGATCCGAGGAGCCCAACCGAACCGAACGTGATCGCGACCGCGAACACGGAAACGAGATGCCGGTGAACGCGCGCAGTCATGGCGGTTCTCCCAATCGAAGTCCGTCGAGAGCGAAGTGGATTAGCTGTCCGAGCGAGCGGGCGCGTGCCTACGGGAGCAGTCGGCGGCGGATCCACCGAATTGTAAGCCTTTTCCGGCGATCGGCCGCCGTTGGCCCGGGCGGTCACTCGGTTCGAAGCATCGCGGCGAACTCGTCGCGCACGCGGGCACGATCCGCGGTCGCTCCCCCGAGCGGGAACTTCGCGACCGCGACGCCGAGGATTCCGAGCGCGTCAAGCGCCCGAGATTGCTGCGTAACATCTTCCGACATCAGTTCTTGAAGAAGGACGTTTCGGCTCGCAGTGTGACCGAGTCGGGCGAGCGCGGCGTGCGCCGTGACCCACTCGTCCCCGTGATCAGCCGCGGCCGCTCGCGTCTCGAGCGCACGGACGGCTTCGGGCGTGCCGAGCTGCCCGAGCGCCCGGAGCACCGCGACGCGAACGGACGGATCTGGATCGGTCACGTGAGCGAGGAGAGGAGCTGCCAATTCCGGGCGACCGAGCGCACCCAAAGCTCCTACGGCGGCGCGCCGCACGGCCGGCTGCGGATCTCGCGCGAGCGGGACGATCGCACGAACGACATCCGGCATCTCCGATCCGAACTCGTCGGCGAGGTTCTCGAGCGTCTCGAGCAGATGTACCCGAACGTAGTTGCGCGGATCCGACAAGTGGGGCGCCAGCAGCGGGAAGACTCGCGGGCCGAGCCACGCGAGGATGTATCGCGCGTTGTCGACCATGCTGATCTGGTAGTCGTCGAACGCTTCGATCAACTCGTCCACCCGTGCACGAAGCGCGGGGTCGGCGATCGGCGGGCTCGAGTCCCAGAGGCGTTTGCGGTTCGTCATCCACCACGCCTCGATCTTGTGGATCGACTCGGCCTGCCTGGCGGGTGGAGCGTTCGCGTCGAATCCGAAGTCATCGCCCGCCAACCGGCGGATCGCGTCGATCGCCTCCTCCTTCTCGAGCGCCATCCGCTGCTGCTTCGCCCAATCGCGACCCGCGGTGTCCTCGAGTGGAGTGTGCTCCTTGAGGATGCGCAGCAACACCGGCACGCCCGAGTAGTTCGCGAAAGCGAGCGAGGCGGAGCACGCGAGCACGCGGACGACGAGCAGTTTGTTCGCGTCGTAACGACCGACGTCTTTCGCGATGCGGGTCAACGTCCACGGCACCCGCAAATCGCCGAGTGCGCGCATCGCCAGCGCCGAGACTTCGGGATCGCTGTCGCGGAGCGCCCGGCACAGCATCGCCGCGGCGCGCGGGCGTCCGGCTTTTCCGATCGCGAAGACCGCGAGCGCGCGGGCAGTCGGATCCTTGTCCTGTGAGACGAATTGCTCGAGCCATTGGACGCCGGAGTCGCCGTGCTTGCGGGCCGCGTCGATCAGCGCGTCGAGCCCGTTCCATCCGGCCCGCACCAACGTTTCCATCTCGCGGGAGGCGTCGGCCGAGAGCGGGGGAGCATCCGCCGGCTCTGCGCCCTTCGGCGGCCGGGACATCCACTCCTGCCAGTTGGTCTCGATCCGCTGGTTCTGCTCGAGCCTGGTTCGCGGAGCCGCGCCCGGATCGTCGCGATCGCCGCAGCCCGCGATCGTCAGCGCGAGCGCGATGCCCGCGCGCAGGGCCGCGCCTCTCACAGCTTCACCTTGGACGAGAACACCACGGCGCCTTCGGCGTCGAGGACGAGCGGAGTGCGTTTGTAGATCAGGCGGATCTCGGCGTCGGTCGCCGCGCCCCTCGTGAACGGAACCGTCACGGAGCGCGTCTCGCCCGACGGGATCTCGGTGTTCACCTTTCCGTACTCTTCGCGGTACGGATTGCGGAATCGCATGCGGGCCGTCCCGCCCTGCTCTCCGGCGCCGAGGTTTTGCTCGACGCCGACCAACCGTCCCTCGGCGTCGGTCAACGTGATGACGAGATCGAGAGCGCGATGCCTCGCGTCCGTCGGGAGATTGTGCGCCGCACCCTTGTTCTTCACCGACACGACGAGCGAGGGCCCGGTCGCGGCGTCTTCGATCTTCCATGTCACTTCCGGAGCCGACTGAAGGAGCGCCATGTCCTTGCCGCCGTGGCTCGCGTGCGATCGACCGACGTACGCCGGACGTCCGTTCTCCGCGGCTCGCGGCACCTCCGGCATGTGGCAACCGCTGCAGTTCTCGCCGCGCAGATCGGCGGCGCTCGCTTCCCACTCGTCGACCGTGTTGTGCTGGTTGTGACACGGCGCGCAGAGATCGGTGGTGCGGAGCTCGGGCCGCAACGTCGGAATGCATGCGCCCGAGAGTCCGGCGCGCGTTGCGGCGACTCCACCGGCGATCGCGTGGCACGAGAGGCAGTCGACTCCATCCGCCATGTTGACGTCGCGCTGCAGCACGCGAGCGGATTTGCCGAGCCCGAACTCGAACACCGAGCGTGGCGCGTGGCACGGGATGCAGTCCTTCTTTCGGAAGCCGTCCGCCATGTCCTCGCGCCGGACCAGCGGATTCACGTACGCGAACGCATGCTGCGACCCCTTCCACTCGTCCCAGACCTGCCGGTGGCACTCCTTGCACTGTTCGGACGAAGTGAAGATCGACTGTCCGGCCGCGGTGGTCGACGTCGCCGAGTGATGTGATCCGCCGATCGCGACCAGCGCGGTCGCGCCGCCGGCGAGAGCGACGAGGACGAGGATCGCGACGACGTTCCGGCTCACGATGATGCCTCCGCGAACACCGACGGCGGCCGGTGGGCGCGTACGCGCACCGTCGAACCGGGCACGATCTCGGTGCTGGGATCGACCGCGATCTCGATCGCATCGGCGCCGAATCGGAGCACGACCGAACGATGTGTTCCGAGGAAGCGAGTGTCGGCCACGACGCCGGGCTCACCGTCCGCCGCGAGAGCGACGTCGCCCGGTCGGAAGATGGCGACGAACGCGCGGCCCGGCGCGAGCTCCGATGCGAACGAGCCGAGCGGGGTCACGACGCGACCGCGATCGTCCACGGTGCCGCGGACGCTCGAGGACAAGCCGAACAGGTTCGCGGCGGCCGCGTCCGGCGGCTGCCGATAAAGGCTCTCCGGCGGACCGGCCGCGCGGATCTTGCCGTTCTCGAGCAACATGACGCGATCCGCCAGCGTGAACGCTTCTTCGTGATCGTGCGTCACGTAGAGAACCGTCGTTCCGCGCTTCCTCAACAGCGTGGCAAACTCGCTGCGCAGCTCGCGCGCGAGAGATCGATCGAGGTTGCGAGTCGGCTCGTCGAGCAGGAGGAGCCGCGGTTCGTGAACGAGCGCGCGGGCGAGCGCGAGGCGCTGCCGTTCGCCGCCCGAAAGCTGGGACGGTCGCCGATCCGCGAGCGGCGCGATCCGCACGAGGTCGAGCAGCGCGGCGACCCGCGCGTCACGGTCGGGACGGCTCGTCGAACCGAGCGTGAACTCGAGGTGTTGCCGGGCGCTCATGTGCGGCCAGAGCGCATCCTGCTGGAACACCATGCCGATCTCGCGCCGCTCCGCCGGGACGATGATCGACGGATTCGACACGACCCGACCGAAGACCTCTATGTTGCCGGCGTCCGCGCGATCGAGGCCGGCCGCCACTCGCAGCAAGGACGTCTTCCCGCAGCCGGACGGACCGAGGAGGAACGCGAACTCGCCGTCCGCGACGTCGAACGACACCGCATCCAAGACCGATCGCCCGCCGAGCCGGCGGGTGACGTCATGGAATCGAAGTGCGGGCGTAGGCATCGGTGGACGACCTCGGCGGGCGCGCGTGGCGAACGCAACCGCGATGCCCGCGCGCGCGTGCTTTCACTTCGGAGGTTGGAAGAAGGCGCGGAAGCGGCTGTCGTCGGCCATCCTCTTCAGCTCGAGGTACTGCTTCGGCAATGGCGAGTAGTCGTTCCAACCCAGCTTTTGCAGCGCCCGCTGCGCCTCGCTGAACTGCTCGACGCCCGCGTAGCAGCGCGCCATCGACACATAGACGGTGTTCGGATCCGCGGGCTCCTTGTCGACCTTGAGCGCCTCGCGGTAGTCGCGCAGGGCCTCCTTGAACTTGCCGAAGTCGAGCAGGAGCGCGGCGCGTTTGTATCGCGCGTTGTAGTTCTTCGGGCTGCGGTTCAACTCGTCGTCGAGATCGGCGGTCACCGACTGGACGCCCGAGTCGTCACCGAGCGCGACGAGCGCCTTCGCGGCGTCCGTCACGACGTTGCGAGAGGCCGATCCGAGGCCGAGCTTGAGCGCGGCGATGACCGGCTTCTTCACCTCATCATGGTGCTGAGCGAGCGCCGAGAGCGCCGCGATCGCGGCGGACCGCAGGGCCGGTGACGCGTTACCCGCTTCGAGTGGGCGTTCCAGTGCGGGAACGGCGGCCGCGGCGTTGGAGGGAGGGAACCGCCCGAGGTGAGCGAGCGCTGCGAGCTGAACTTCCTCCCCCGGCGTCGCGAGCGACTGCTCCGCCACGAGCCGGGCGAGGACGGCGTCCGCGGACGGCGCGTGACCCATTCGTGTCAACCCCTGGATCGCGGCGGTCGCGGTCCCGCCGTTGTCGACGGCGACGTAGGAAGCGAGCAGTTCCGCCGTCCCGTCGACGCCGAGAGCGCCAAGCGCGCGCAGCGCCTCCTGCACGACGATCGCCTCCGGATCCGAGACCAGCGGTTTCAAGATGACCGCCGCGCTCGGGTCGTTCATGCGGCCGAGCGCGAGCGCGGCATTGCGGCGCCCGAATTTCTTCGTGCTCGTCGCGAGCTTCTCGAAGCAGGCGCGCGCCTCTGGTCCGCCGATCTTCGCTCCGGCGCGCGCGGCGTTGATGCCCTCGTTCTGCGCACCCTGACCCGCATCCTCGTGGTCCATCGCGGCGGCGATCAACTCGAGCACTGGCGGTCCTAACCCCGCGAGATCGGTGATCTTGCTCTGGACGTAGCCTTGCGATTCGTCGGGGCTGGAGCGGAGATCGTTCAGCAGCGTCTGCGCCGACGCGAGAGCCTTCGCGCGCTGTCGTTCCGCTTCGCGCTTGGCGATCGACAGGAGGTCGTGTGGCGGCTTGCCGCCCGCTCCCGTCGGCGGGTCGGGGGGCCCCGCCAGCACGCGCGCCGACACGACGGCGCACAATGACAGCGCGAACCAGACACGTGCGTGACCGCGAATCATCGGAGGAGGACGAGTGTATCAACGTGCCGCTTCGGCGCTGTCATCGGCGTTCAGCCGGCGGAGCGCCGCCTTCACGAGCCGATCGAGCGGCGCCGTCGCCTCGGCCGCCACGACGGAGTCGGCCGTTCGTTCGGCGATCGAGCGCGAGTAGCCGAGCGTGACCAGCGTCGCGGCGAGATCGCGCGACCGCGCGCCGGACGTCGCGCGCGACGGCGCGATCGGCCGCGGCAGCCGGGCGAAACGACCCTCGAGATCGACGACGATCCGCTGAGCGAGCTTCGACCCGACGCCTTTCACGCGTTCGAACGCTTTCGAATCGCGCTCCTCGACCGCTTGGGAGATCTGCGCGGGGTCGAGCGCGTTCAGAAGCGCGAGCGCCTTCTCCGGTCCGAGTCCGGAAACGCTCTGCATCAGCACGAACGTGTCGCGCTCGTCGTCGGTGGCGAAGCCGTAGAGCTGGAACGCGTCGTCCTTGAACGTCAGGCGGCAGCGGAACGCCGCGGCGACGCCGATCGAAGCCGAGTTCGCCGTCGCGCGCGGCACGCGCAGTCGAAAACCGACGCCGCCGCAATCGACGACGACGAAGTCGTCACCTTTCGCGAGCACCTCGCCGCGGACGGAGTCGAGCACCGCCACCCCCGCTCCGGCCGGAGCCGGGCCGACGTCAGCCGCGCAGTGCGAGCCCGAGGTCGGCGAGTTTCTTCTTGATCTCGTTCAACGACGTCTGCCCGAAGTTCTTGCAGCCGAGGAGCTGCTCCTCGGTCACGTCGCACAGTTGGCCGACGGTCCCGATCTTCAGCGTGTCGAGCGCCTTCCGCGAGCGCACCGAGAGATCGAGCTCGCCGACCTGCCGCGCGCGGTTCGCGTCGCGATCGATCGTCTGGCGGCGCCGCTGCGCCGCGCGCTCGTCCTCGTCGCTGTGCATCCCGAGGCGCAGGCCCTTCGAGCGCAGGATCTCCTTGATCTCGTTCAGCGACGTCTCGCCGAAGTTCTTGAACGAGAGCAGCTCGGCCTCCGACTTCCGCACGAGATCGCCGAGCGAGCGGATGTTCATCCGCGCGAGGCAGTTCCTCGAGCGCACCGACAGTTCGAAGTCGGTGACCGGGATCTTCATGATCTGCGCGCGCTTGTCGTCCTTGCGCTCCTTCTCCTCGTCGTAGAACTGATCGAGCGAGGCGCGCGCGTCGGCCGCGTACATGTTGGCGATCGGATGGTTGTAGTCGTGCGTCAGCGCGAGCCGGTAGCAGTTCGCCGCGCGCTCGTTCCGGTCCTGATCCTCGTAGAGGATGCCGAGGTTGAGCAGCGCGCCGATCGGCACCGGAAAGACCTGCTTCAAGCGCTCGTAGTGCTGCGCCGCTTCATGATCGCGGCCCATCAGATCGAGGCGGTACGCGAGGCGGAAGCGCGCCCAGCGATGATCGGGCTGCAGCGTGCACGCATGCTCGTACGCGGCGACCGCGCCAGGGTAGTCCCCGCGCAGTTCCTTCAATCGGCCGTCGAGGTAGGCGGTGTCCGCGCCCTGCGGATCCTGCTTCGCGAACTCGGCGGCGATCTTCGCGAGCGCCTCCGCGTCGTCGAGGCGGGCGAGCGTCTCCGCGTACGCGACGCGATATTCGGACGGCTGATCGCGGTCCGAGATCCGCTCGAGCAGGCGCTTCGCTTCCGCGGAGTCGTCGCGATCGAGACATCCCTGCGCGACGAGGTAGTTGGCGAGCGGCTTCTTCGAATCGGCGAGCGCGACCCGTGCTTCGTCGATGCGCCCGGCCGCGAACAGCCCGATCCCGCGGCGGAAGAGGACTTCCGGATCGCGGCTCGTGCCGGGGAACTTGTCGTCCAGCAGCTTCAGGAAGGCGTCGCGCGCATTCTCGGTCCGGAACAGTTCGCGACGCAGCTCGAACACGTCGGACGAACTCATCGGGTCGCGCCGCAGCGCCTCTTCGGGGTTGATCTCGAGCGCAACGTCTTCGACCATCGAGCCTCCTCGTCCGGTTCTCGCGCGCGATCCGGTTCGATTGAATCGATCGCGCGTGAGCGATATCGTCCACGCCGCGTCGAGCGCCGTCGACTCGTCGACTTGCCGCTTGTCAACCCGCCGCCGTCACGTGAATCGGGGGATGCTAGGTGTCCACCCGTAGAGCGTCAAGCAGCCCGGAGTCGTGAGCGCAGCATGGATTGCATCTTCTGTCGGATCGCGCGCGGCGAACTCCCCGCGAAGCTCGTCGCCGAGAACGACGTCGCCGTCGCGTTCGACGACATCCATCCGCAGGCTCCCGTGCATGTGCTGGTGATCCCGCGTGCCCACATCGCGACGCACGCGGACGCCACCGACGCCGACGCGGCGCTCCTCGGCCGCCTGTCGCTCCTGGTGCGCGACGTCGCCGTGAAAAAGGGGATCGCCGACGCGGGATATCGCGTGATCACCAACGTCCGGAAGATGGGAGGGCAGGAGGTCTTCCACCTTCATATGCACGTCCTGGGCGGACGACCGCTCGGGCGCATGCTCGGGAGCTGACGTGCCGTTCTGCCCCGGTTGCCGTCAGGAGTACGAATCGTTCGCGAAACGCTGCCCCGACTGTCAGAAGGATCTCGTCGCGACGCTCACCGACAAGGTGGAGAAGCCGCCGACGTCGGTCGTCGTGGCCGTCGATCGCACCGCCGCCGATCGCATCCTCGCGCGGCTGCGCGCGCTCCGCGTCCCCTGCATGGAAGACCCGGGCGAGGATCCGCTGTCGGTTCAGTTGCCTGATGGTGCGGTCGCCATCCTCGTGCCCGAGCCGGTCGCGAAGACGACCATCGACCTGCTCGGTCGAACGCCCGGGCTCCGGCCGGAGTTGACGTCGCTGCCTGCCGCACTCGAGAACGAAGCCGACGAGGACGCGGAAGAGGTCGCGTGCGTTCTGTTCCACGCCGCCGACACGTCCGCCGCGACGCCGGCGGCGCCGGTCGCGTCCGCCCCCGTCGGCGACGTGCTGCGCGAACCGTCCGGCGAGATCCTGCGGCGCGGCGACGCGGCGCTCGACGAGTTGACCGCGCTCGCGCTGTCGCGCGAGGACCGCATTGCCGCCGCCGCGATCTTCAAGCTCCGCGGGCTCGGCGACGTCGGTCTCCGTCGCCTCGCGGCGCTCGTCGCGCCGCTCGCGAAGAACGGTTCCGAGCCGCTGCTCTACGCCGTCCTCAAGGAAGTGAAGTCGCGCGTGACCGATGCGGGAGCGTTCAGCGCATGCGCCGACCTCGCCAACGACCGGTCGGCGTCCGGCGAATCGCGGCGGCTCGCGCTCCACGCGCTCGGGCAGCTCGGCATCCCGGCGCTCCACGCGCGAATCGTCCCGCTGCTCGACGACCCCGACGCCCAGATCCGCGAGGAAGCCGACGAGGCGCTGTGCTCCCTCGCCGACGACGACCTCGGTTTCGATCCCGGAATGTCTCCGACCGATCGGCAGCGCGTGATGGGAGAATGGCGACGGCTGTTCGCCGATCGATTGTCCTGAACCGCGCCGGAACCGGCGCGAGCGAAGACGAGGTGGGGCGTGGACAAGTTCATCGTTCATGGCGGCGCGCGACTCGCGGGTCGCATCGAAGCATCGGGCTCGAAGAACGCGGTGCTCCCGCTGATGGCCGCGGCGCTGCTCACCGACGAGCCGCTCGTGCTGAAGAACGTCCCCGATCTGCGCGACGTGACGACGCTCGCGGGCATCCTCGAGCAACTCGGCGTGGAATGGAGCCTCGACGGCGGCACGCTGACGCTGCGCACCGTCGATGAATCCAACTACACGGCGCCGTGGGATCTCGTCTCGACCATGCGCGCGTCGATCTGCGTGCTCGGTCCGCTGCTCGCGCGGCGCGGGCGCGCCCGGGTTTCGATGCCCGGCGGCTGCGTGTTCGGCGTGCGGCCGATCGACCTGCACGTGAAAGGACTGAACCTCCTCGGCGCGAACCTGCACGTCGAGAACGGCTACCTGAACGGCGAGCCCGGCCGACTGAGAGGCGCGGAGGTCTTCCTCGGTTCGACGTTCGGCAGCAGTGTGCTCGCGACCGCGCAGGTGATGATGGCCGCGACGCTCGCGAAGGGCACGACCGTGATCGAGAACGCCGCGCTCGAACCGGAGGTGGAGGACCTCGCGGTCTGCCTCCGCGAGATGGGTGCGCGCATCGAGGGGCTCGGCTCGCATCGCATCGTGATCGAAGGCGTCGAGCGACTGCACGGGGCGACGCACACCGTCATCCCCGACCGCATCGAGGTCGGCACCTACCTCGTCGGCGCCGCGCTCACCCGGGGCGACGTAACCGTCGATCACGCGGAGCCGATGCACCTCTTCGCGGTGATCGAACGGCTGCGCCTCGCCGGCGCCGAGGTGACGGTGAACGGGAAGTCGATCCGCTGTGTCGGTCCGCATCGACCGGAGGCGGTCGACATCACCACACTGCCGTACCCCGGATTCCCGACCGACCTGCAGGCGCAGTTCATGGCGCTCGCCTGCGTCGCGCGCGGGATCTCGATCGTGAACGAGAAGATCTACCCCGACCGCTTCATGCATCTCGCCGAGCTCGCGCGCCTCGGAGCGCAGGTGCGCAAGGAAGGCTCGCAGGCGATCGTGATCGGCGTCGAGGAGCTCTCGGGAGCGCCCGTGATGGCGTCCGACCTGCGGGCTTCGGCGGCGCTCGTCCTCGCCGGGCTGATCGCGCGCGGCGAGACCCACGTCCACCGCGTGTATCACATCGACCGCGGCTACCAGCGCATCGATCAACGTCTCCGCTCGCTCGGGGCCCGCGTCGAGCGAGTCCGCGACACGAAGGGCGACTCGGCGAAGGAGGCGGCCGCCGGCTGAATCGGCAGGCGCGGGCGGCCGCGAATCCGCCCGAACTTGCCGCCGATCGCGGGGCTCGTTATCCTGCCCGCTTCGCCGTTTCGCGTGAGACCGCGACGCGAGAGCACGACCAGGCGGGTCGTGCCCGGGTCCGGCGGCGTGCCAGAGCGTGTTCGAGACGATCAACCAAAGTCTGCAGAAGGTCTTCTCCCGGCTCGGACGGGGGAAGCTCACCGAGACCAACATCCAGGACGGCCTGCGCGAGATCCGCCAGGCCCTCCTGGAAGCGGACGTTCACTTCAAGGTCGCGAAGGAGCTGATCGAAGAAGTCACGCGCCGCGCGGTCGGTGAGAAGGTCGTCGAGTCGGTCACTCCCGGCCAGCAGATCATCAAGATCTTCCACGACGTCCTGACCTCCGCGATGGAGGGCGGCGGAGCGATCGGGTTCGCCCCGACGCCGCCGACGGTCATCATGCTGTGCGGCCTGCAGGGCTCCGGCAAGACGACCACGTCGGCGAAGCTCGCGCACCTCCTGAAGCGCAAGGGCCGCCACCCCGTCCTGGTCGCGGCCGACCTCCAGCGCCCCGCCGCGGTCGACCAGCTCACCGTGCTCGCGGAGAAAGTCGGCGTCCCGATCTTCAAGGAGTCGGGCAAGTCGCCGCCGGACGTCTGCGCCGACGCGGTGCCGTTCGCGAAGCAAAACGGACGCGACGTCGTGATCCTCGACACTGCGGGCCGACTCCACATCGACGAGCCGTTGATGGAAGAGCTCGCCGCCGTGAAGGCGCGCGTGCGGCCGCACGCGATCCTGCTCGTCGCCGACGCGATGACCGGACAGGACGCGGTCAACTCCGCGAAGTCGTTCCACGATCGCCTCGGCCTCGACGGCGTCATCCTCACCAAGCTCGACGGTGACACGCGCGGCGGCGCGGCGATCTCGATCAAGCACGTCACCGGCGCGCCCGTTCGATATGTCGGAATGGGCGAGAAGATCGAGCAGCTCGAGGAGTTCCACGCCGAGCGGCTCGCGTCGCGCATCCTCGGCATGGGTGACGTCGTCTCGCTGGTCGAGCGCGCGCAGGAAGTGATCGAGGAGAAGGACGCCGAGCAGGCGGTCGTGAAGCTCCTGAGCGACTCGTTCACGTTCGAGGACTTCCTCCTCCAACTGCGGTCGATGAAGAAGCTCGGCCCGCTGAAGGACGTCATCGGGATGCTGCCCGGCGTCGGCTCGCAACTTCAGGACATGCCGATCGACGAGAAAGCGCTCGATCGCGTCGAGGCCGTGATCTGCTCGATGTCGCAGCGCGAACGCCTGCGCCCGGAGCTCCTCGACATCTCGCGCCGCCGGCGCGTCGCGCGCGGCAGCGGCACGACGCTCGACCACGTCAATCAGGTGGTGAAGCAGTTCGACGGCATGCGCAAGATGATGCGCGAGCTGAAGGGCCAGGGAATGTTCGGCAAGCTCGCGTCCCGGATGATGCCGGGGTTCGGCGCAGCCAAGAAGCACAAGACCGAGTTGTTGGACGACCTCCGCCGGCGCGGCAAACTCTTGCGCGAGAAGCGCAAGGCCGAGCGCCAGCGACGGAAGGCCAACCGCCGGCGATGAAATCACAGTCCACTCGAAAGGAGTGAAATGTCCGTTCGCATTCGTTTGAAGAGGATCGGGCGAAAGAATCGCCCCGCATATCGCATCTGCGTGTTCGACGCCCGCACCGCGCGGGACGGACGCACGCTCGACGACATCGGCTTCTATGACACGCTGTCCGACGACGCGACCAAGAACCTCAAGGTCAACGTCGAGCGCGCGCAATACTGGCTGAAGGTGGGTGCGAAGCCGACCGAGATCGTCACCCAGTTGTTCAAGAAGACCGGAGTGTTGGGCAAGGCGAAGGCGTGACGATGTCGCAAGACCTGGCGCCGAACGCGGCGAAGAAACTCGGCAACTACCTCGCGCGACTCGAGAAGGAGTACGGGCAGATCAAGCTGCTGCCCGATGCTCCGCCGCTCGAGCAGGTGATCTACCTGATCCTGCGCGAGTTCGACGACCACAAGAAGGCCGCGAAGGCGCTCGCGATCCTGCAGCGCGAGTACGTCGAGTGGAACGAGCTCCGCGTGGCGACGCCGAAGGAGATCGTGGCGGTGCTCGAGGAGGTCAAGCTCACCGAGCTCGACGACAAGATCTCGCGCATCCTCGCCGTGCTCTCGCGCCTGTTCTACGACTTCCACAAGAAGGACCTCGAGTTCGTGCGACTCTTCGAGACGCCGCAGCGCACGAAGATCCTCCTGCAGCTCGAGCCGATGGGCCTGCATCTGATCTACGTGCTGCTGCAGTTCTTCGAGGATCACTCGCCCGAACCGGAAGGGCTGGTGATCAGCCAGCACGCGGTGAACGTCGTGACGCGCCTCGGGCTGATGCGGAAGACGTCGAGCCTGAACATCGCGAAGAAGCTGCTCGAGAAGATCGTCCCGCCGAAGGAGCGCGTGCGCTTCCAGTACCTCATCCATCGCGTCGATCCGAAAGGCGAGATGGCCGCGTGAACGGCACGAGCGCGCCGCGGGCCTGGACGCCGGCGCTCGCGCCGCTCGTGCTCGCGTCCGCGTCCGAGCGCCGCAGCGCGATCCTGGCCCGCGCCGGGTTCGAGTTCGTGGTACGCCCGGCGGACGTCGACGAGGCGCCGCCGCCCGGACTCGGCCCGGAGCAGGTTGCGGAGGCGCTCGCCGCGCGCAAGGCGCGCGCGATCGCGGGGGACGTCGCGCGCGGCACGATCGTCGGCTCCGACACGCTCGTCGTCGTGGGGGACCAGTTGCTCGGCAAGCCGGAGGATGCCGCCGATGCCGAGCGCATCCTTCGCCAGCTCTCGGGCCGCTCGCACCGGGTGATCTCCGGCGTCGCGCTCGTCCATCGCCCGACCGGCGTCGAAATCGTCTCGCACGCGGTGACGCACGTCACGATGCGCGCGTGGACCGACGCGGAACGCGCGGACTACGTGAAGAGCGGCGAGTGCTTCGGCAAGGCGGGCGCCTACGCGATCCAGGAGACCGCCGATCGATTCGTGACGCGCCTCGAAGGCTCGTTCGACAACGTCGTCGGGTTCCCGACCGAAGTGTTCCTCGAACTCCTGCCGCGATTCGCTGCGCAGGTCGCCGCCACGGAGCGCCGGTCGTGACGCGTCGAATCGCCGCGCGCTCCATCGCCACGGCCGCGGCGCTTTCGATCTTCGCACTGCACGCGTGCACGCCGGAGGCGCCGTCCGAGCCGAAGGCGTCGCGATCGACCGGCGTCCCGACGGCGCCGCACTGCGACACAGCCGACATCGAGATCGGCGGTGTCCCGGTCACCGTGGAGATCGCCGACACCGCGGAGCGCCGGCAGTTCGGCCTGATGTTCCGGCCGCCGCTGCCGGACGACCGCGGCATGCTGTTCATCTTTCCCGAGGCACGCACGCTGTCGTTCTGGATGCGCAACTGCCCGAACCCGCTCGACATCGCCTACCTCAACGACGCGGGGCAGATCCTGAAGTTCGAGCGCATGGACGCATTCGCGGAGCACGGCGGGTACTCGTCGCCCGGCCCGGTGCGGCTCGCCATCGAGCTGTCGGCCGGCTGGTTCGAGCGCCACGGGGTGAAGCCGATGGCGTGGGCGAAGATGCCGGTCGACCTGCTGACCCGGCGGGGCGGCGAAGACCGCTACGACCTCGAACAGATCCCCAGGATCCTCGTCCCTCCGGGGTCCGCGCAGCCGGGTCATTGAGCGCCCGGCGCTGCTCGACTAAGCTCTCGGGCTTTTCCGGCGTCGGCGAAGTCGTCGGGCCGCATCGCAGGACGGGACCATGAAAGCCGAAATCCACCCCAGCTACATCCGCTGCGTCGTCACCTGCGGCTGCGGCTCGAAGTTCGTGACGCGCTCGACGAAGCCCGAGATCCACGTCGAGATCTGCTCGGTGTGCCACCCGTTCTACACGGGCAAGCAGAAGTTCGTGGACACCGCGGGCCGCATCGACCGCTTCCGCCGCAAGTACGGCAAGAAGGAAACCGCCGGCTCCTGATCGACCGGCGGCGCCGACTCTTCGATGCTCGAGCAGCTCCGGAAGATCGCCGCGCGGTACCACGAGATCGACGAGCTGCTCGCGCGACCCGAGGTCGCGAGCGATCCCACGCGGTCGACGGCGTTGCTCCGCGAGCGCGGGCGGATCGCGAAGATCGTCGATCGCTTCCACGCGTGGCAATCGCTCGCGAACCGTCGCGCCGACGCGGAGCAGATCCTGAAGAACGCGGTCGACCCCGATCTCGGTGAACTCGCGCGCGCCGAGCTCGCGGAGCTCGCGCGCCTCGAACCGCCGCTCGTCGAGGAGCTGAAGGGGCTGCTCGTCGCCGACGACCCCGACGACGACAAGGACGTGATCATCGAGATCCGCGCCGGCGAAGGTGGCGACGAAGCGAGCCTGTTCGCATCCGACCTCTACCGCATGTACTCGCGCTGGGCCGACCGCTCGGGCTTCCGCACCGAGGTGCTCGCGAGCAATGCGTCGGAGGTGCGCGGCTTCAAGGAGATCTCGTTCGCGGTCCACGGCGACGGTGCATTCCGCCGCCTGAAGCACGAGAGCGGCGGGCATCGCGTGCAGCGCGTCCCCGAGACGGAGCAGCAGGGCCGGATCCACACGTCGCTCGCCACCGTCGCGGTCTTGCCGGAGGCCGAGGACGTCGAAATCTCGGTGAAGGACGAAGACCTGAAGGTCGACACGTTCCGCTCCGGCGGCCCCGGCGGCCAGAACGTCAACAAGACGTCGTCCGCAGTGCGCCTCACGCACCTGCCGAGCGGCATGGTCGTCGTCTGCCAGGATGAATCCTCACAACACAAGAACCGCGCGAAGGCGCTGCGCGTTCTGCGCGCGCGTCTCCACGCGATGGAGGAGACGAAGCGACGCACGGAGCGGGATCACCTGCGACGCACGCAGGTCGGCTCCGGTGAGCGCAGCGAACGGATCCGCACCTACAACTTCCCGCAGGGACGCGTGACCGACCACCGACTGAAGCAGAACTACAACGTCGACCGGGTCATCGAGGGCGACCTCGACGAGCTGCTCGATGATCTCCGCCGCGCGGAGATCGAAGCGAAGCTGCAGGACCTCGACCGAAACCGACCTCAGGAGTGACCGATGGCCGACATGGCGCAGAACCAGAATCCGAGCGATCTCCCCGAGCTGCAGGATGAAGTCGCGGCGCCGTCGATGACGGCACCGCCCGCGGCTGCTCCGCGACGCGCGTACCCGCAGCTCTGGAAGTTCCTGTGGGGCGGGGTCTTCGTCGCGGTCGGCGCGATGCTCCCGTTCGGGCCGCGCGTGCTCGACAGGATGCTGCGCAGCGCCGAAGCGATCGAGCGGGCCGTCGACGCGGTTCCGGCCGCGCGGCCCGGCACGCAGACGCTCGCGGGCACGGTGTTCCTCGTCTTCGCGCTGCTGCTGATCGGCCAGATGTGGGCCGCGATCCGCGAGCGGCGCGTCGCGCTCGGCGCCGTGTTCCTGATGATCGTCCCGTGCGCGTGGTCGTGGATCGCATTCGTGTCCGCTGCGCGCGCGATCGCGTGGCCGGCGGCCTCCGATTTCGTCGCGTGGAACACGTTCGAGCGCGTCGCCGCGGAGTTCGGGACCGGCTTCCTGCTGACGTGGCTCGGCTCGACGCTCGTCGAGATCACCTTCATCTTCTCGCTCGTGAAGGTGTTCACTTCGCCGAGCCCCGCGCCCGCGTCGGCGCGCGCGTCGGCCGCGCGCAAGCGCTGAGTTGGCCGCTCGCGTTCAAGCGATCGGCGAGCTCGTCCGCGCCGCGGCGTCGTTGCTCGCGCGCCGCGGCGTCGACGAGCCGCTGCTCGACGCGGAGATCCTCCTCGCCCACGCGCTCGCCATCGATCGCACTCGTCTGATCGCGCGCGCACGCGATCCGCTCGACGCGGCGACGCGCCGCGACTTCGCGCGGTTGCTGCGGCGCCGCGCCGCGCGGGAGCCGGTCGCGTACCTGATCGGGCGCCGCGAGTTCCACGGGCTCGAGATCACCGTGACGAAGGACGTCCTCGTGCCGCGGCCGGAGACCGAAGCGGTCGTCGACGCGGCGCTCGTTGCGCTCGATCGAGTGCGCGGCGCAGGCCGCGCACTGCGCGT
>CAZBOK010000007.1:0-8142 GCA_964493525.1 uncultured Phycisphaeraceae bacterium
GAGAACAAGATCGCGTTCGCGCGGCAGTTCTACAACGACTCCGTGATGCGCTACAACAACTCGATCGAGACCGTGCCGACCAACATCGTGGCGGGAATGTTCAGCTTCTCCGCGATGGAGTTCTTCGAGGTCGAGCACAAGGAAGAGCGCGAGGTCGCGAAGGTCCAGTTCTGACGGCGCGCGCGCGGCGCCCTCGCGAACCCGTCCGATGGCCAACCTCTTCGACGAGATCGACCGCAACAAGCGGCACTCGGCGATCCTGATCTTCCTGATGTTCGTGCTCACCGCCGTGCTCGGCGGAGTGTTCGGCGCCTACTTCCAGTCGACGGTCGGCGGGCTCATCGTCGCCGGCATCGCGGCCGTCGTCGCCACGATCATCGCGTGGTTCGGCGGCTCGTCGATGATCCTCACGATCTCCGGCGCAAAGCCGATCGAGAAGGCCGATCACCCGCAGCTCTGGAACGTCGTCGAGGAGCTGTGCATCGCGTGCGGCCTCTCGACGATGCCGAAGATCTACATCATCGAGGACACCGCGCCGAACGCGTTCGCGACCGGGCGCGATCCGCAGCACGCGAGCGTCGCGATCACCACCGGGCTGCTCGAGAAGCTCGACCGCGACGAGCTGCAGGGCGTGATGGCGCACGAGCTCTCGCACGTTCGCAACTTCGACATCCGCTACGCGATGCTCGTCGGCGTGATGGTCGGCGCGATCGCGCTGTTCTGCGACATGTTCCTGCGCTCGCTCCGTTTCGGCGGACGGCGCATGCGCAGCAGCAACAACAAGAACGCGGGCGGCGGACAGATCGTGATCCTCGTGCTCGCGCTCGTGCTCGCGATCCTCGCGCCGATCTCCGCGCTCGCGCTGCAGATGGCGATCTCGCGCAAGCGCGAGTTCCTGGCCGACGCATCGGGCGCCGAGCTGACGCGCCTTCCGGAAGCGCTCGCGCGCGCGCTCCGCAAGATCTCGAACGATCAGGAAGTTCTCGAGGCCGCGAACCGCGCGACGCAGCACCTCTACATCGTCAATCCGATCAAGTCGTTCGAGGAGCGCTCGTCGAAGCTGTTCGCGACGCATCCGCCGCTCGAGGAGCGCGTGAAGCGCCTCGAGTCGATGGGGTACGTGAAGCAGTCCGCGGGAGCGGCCGGGTGACGATCGAGGTCGAGAATCTCGCGCACTCGTTCGGCGAGCTGAGAGCGCTCGACGGCGTGTCCTTCCGCGTCGCGCCCGGCGAGGTGTTCGGCCTGCTCGGTCCGAACGGCGCCGGCAAGTCGACGACGGTGCGGGCGATCCTCGGCCTCCTCGCGCCGGATTCCGGAGTCGTGCGCGTCGCCGGCGTAGACGTCGCGGCCGATCCGGTCGCGGCGCGCGCGCGCATCGGATACCTGCCCGAGGTGTTGTCGCTCTACGAAGCGCTCACGCCGCGCGAGCACCTCTCGTTCGTCGGCCGCGTGCGCGGGCTCGCGGACGAGGTGATCGAGCGGCGCGGCCTCGCGTTGCTCGGTGCGTTCGAGATCGGCGACCGCGCCGACGAGCCGATCCGCACCTTCTCAAAAGGCATGCGGCAGAAAGTGGCGCTCGCGCTCGCGTTCCTGCACCGACCGCAGGTGCTCTTGCTCGACGAGCCGCTGTCCGGGCTCGACGTGACCGCGGCGCTCCTGTTGAAGGAGCTGGTGAAAGGGTCGGCCGCCGCCGGCGCGACCGTCCTGTATTGCTCGCACGTGCTCGACGTCGTCGAGAAGGTGTGCGATCGAGCGATGATTCTCGCGCGCGGCAAACCGGTCGCGCAGGGGACGATCGCGGAGTTGCGCGACCAGACCCGCGGCACGACGCTCGACGAAGTGTTCCGCTCGGTCGCGAGCGAGTTCGATCCGATCGCGCGCGCGCGCGAACTGCTCGCGGTGCTCGGCTCGTGAGCGCGCTCGCGCTCGTGTTCCGCCGGCTGGTCGAGCGGCGGCTGTTCGGCGACGACGTCGCGCTGGCGTCGGCGATCCCCGGCGCGGCGACGACTCTCGGCATCTCGCTCGTCGTGTTCGGGATCGCGATGCAGGAGCGCCCCGTCGAGGACGTGCTGCTGCTGCTCGTGATCGCGACCGCCATCTGGTCGTTCCTCGGCGTGCTGCTCGATCAGAACGCGACCGCGGATCGCCTCGACCGCGCCGTGCTCGAGCCGCTGCCGATCTCCGCGTCGACGCTCGCCGCCGCGCGATCGCTCGCGCACGGCGTGTCGCTGTTCATCGCGACGATGAACCTCGCGTTGCCGCCGGTCGTGTTCGCGTCGATCGAGCACTCGCCGTCGATCGGCGCGCGTGCGTTCCTCGCCGCGCTGCTCGCGGCGTTCGTCGGCATGAGCATCGGCGAGCTGCTGCGGGCGGCGCTCGAGCGCACGCTCGGCCGCGCGCGCCTCGCCGAGCAGGAAGGACCGCTGCGGCTCGCAATCGGCGTCGCGCTGTTCGCGGCGATGTTCCTCGCGCCGAGCCCGGGCGAAGCGCTCGCGGCGCATCCCTGGCTCGCGAGGCTGCCGCCATTCTCGGTCGCCGGTCTCGTCGGCGCGAACGCAGCCGCCGCTCTGCCATGGGCCGGCGCGGCGCTCGCGGCGGCCGCGCTCGCGTCGTTCGGCGCGACGCGTCTCGCGCGCGCGGGCGGCGACGGCGCGTCATCACGCGCGCGCACTCGGCCGCGCGCGGAGCCGTCCGGCTGGCGACGACGACTCGTGCGCGCCGACGAGTTCGCCGGCTTCGCGTTCGGTTGGGCGCAGATCGGCCGCGATCGGGCGTTCCGCTCGCGCGTGCATCCGCTGTTCGCGTTCCCCTTCGCGGTGATCGTGCTGGTCGCGCTCAAGCCGGCGGAGCCGATGCTCGCGCTGATGGCGCTGTACGGGAGCGGCGTGTACGCGGTGGTCGCGCAGAGCTTCATGATGTTCAGCGAGTCGGACGCGGGACCGCGACTGCTCGCGTCGCTGCCGATCACCGACGTCGCGGGATTTCGCATCGGCGCGGAGAAGGCGTTCGTCCTGCGCGTCGTGCTGCCCGTGTTCGCTCTCCTGTGGCTCGGGCTCCTCGCCCTTGCGGCGTTCTCGCGCGGCCCCGGCATCGTCGCGAGCACGGAGTTCGCGATCCTCGCGTTCTCTGCGGCCACGCTCCTCTGCCTGCGCGGGTTCGATCGACTGCCGGCGCTGCCGTTCTCGGCGCCCGATCGCGGCGCGTACCCGGGCGACGCGGCGTCGGTGGCGTTCACCGCGCTGCTCGTGCTCACCGTGCTCGCGCTCGCCGCCCTCGCCGCCCGCGCGCATCCCGCGGCGCTGCTCGTGGAGTTGCTCGCGCTCTGGACTATGATCCGGCTCGTCTTCGACCGGAAACGGAAGCGATGGAACCGGATGATCGCAGGACTCGGAACGACCGCGCGCCGAGCCTGAAGCGCGAAGTGAAAGGCCTCGCGATCCTCTGGGTCGCCTTCGCGGTGGTCTGCGCGGTCGTCGCCGTCACCTGCTCCGGCCCGGCGCACCGATGACGCGATCCGGGCGCGGCTGAACGATGTTCGCGGTCTTCCCGACGATCCTCGCGGTCCTGCTCGCGCTCTCCTTCCAGGGGTACTACGCGGAAACCGCGATGCCCGAGGAGCGGCTCGTCTGGCTGCTCCTCACGCTGCCGCTGATGTTCGTGCCGGCGGCGCTCGCGGAGCTGCTGTTCCTGCACTCGCGGCGCCGATTCGAGATGGGGCGTCCGTTCGACGCGCAGCGCTACGCGCGCGTGATCGCCGCCCTGCCGCTGCCGCTCTACGCCGTCGCCATGTTCGTGTTCGGCTGGCCGAAGATCGTCGTGCCGCTCGGCATCGAGAACGTGGTCCTCGTCGATCACCTCGTCGTGCTGTCGCCGTACTTGATCGGGCTCGTCGTCGCGCTGGTCGAGTCGACCCGCCTGAAACGGCCGCTCAAGCTCACCGAGCGCGGGCCGAAGCCCGCGACGATCGCCGACGTGAAGGGGCCGGTCTCCGATGCGCTGCGCCAGGTCGGGATCATGCTGCTCCCGCCGTTCGGCCTGATCGTCGTGCTCGACCTGTGCCGCGACACCGGGCTGCGCCTCTACTTCGAGAACCTGCCGATCCTCGCGAGCAGCGTGCTGCTCGTCACGCTCGCGGCGATGGCGCTCGTGTATCCGATGCTGTTCCGGATCGGCTTCGGCTTGAAACCGCTCCTCGCAGGAGCGCCGCTCCGGATTCGGCTCGAGGAGGTCGCGCGGCGGCTGTCGTTCCGCTGCCGCGACGTCCTCTATTGGCCGACGCGCCGGCCGGTGTTGAATGCCGCGATCGTCGGCGTGCTGCCGCGCTTCCGCTACGTGATCCTCACCGAAGAGCTCTGCAAGCGGCTCTCGCTCGAGGAGATCGCCGCGGTGTTCGCGCACGAGGTCGGCCACGGCAAGCGCCACCACGCGCTCTTCTACCTGCTCTTCGCCGTGTCCTTCCTGACCGCGCTCGTGCCGATCGCGAGCTGGGCCGGCGTCGCCGCCGAGCGCTGGAGCGACGGCCGGATCGACGCGTCGATCGGCGAGCTCGGCTTCGTGTATCTCCCCGCGTTCGCGGTGTTCTGGCTCGTCCTCTTCTCGTGGCTGTCGCGCAGATTCGAACTCGAAGCGGACGTGTACGGCGTCGATGCGACCGCCGACCCGCCGCTGTTCATCAACACGCTGGAGAAGGTCGCGCGCATCAGTCGGATCGAGCGACGCACCGCGGCGCATCGGCACTTCAGCATCGCGGGCCGCAGCGACTTCCTGCGCGCCGCGTTCGTCACCGGCGATCACGCGCTGCTCGATCGCTTCCGCAACAAGATCCGCCTGATCCGCCGTGTGATCCTCATCGGCGCCGCCGTCGTGCTCGGCTGCGCGGGGCTCGTGCTCGTCCTCGATTCGTTCCGCGGTGCCGGCGCGATCTTCCTCGAAAAGGGCGATCCCGATCGCGCCGAGTCGGTGCTGCGCACGGTGCGCTTCATCGATCGCGGCGCGCCGGAGACGCTCGCCCTCCTGTCGGAGGCGGACCAGATGCGGCACCCCGACGTCGCGGGCGACGACGAGAACTGGCGCGGCGTCCTCGCGCAGAGCGAATCCTTGTCGGACGCGGAGCGCGCGGGCCTCGTCGACATCCTGCTCAGCGGCTGGGCGCGCGCGACGGCGCGCCGGCAACACGACCTCGCGATCCGCTTCGTGGGGCGCGCCGCCGTCATCGCCGGCGAAGGTCGGTCGCGGTCGGGAGGCCGCGTCGACTCGAGCCTCACCGCCGAATTCGTCGCCCGCAGCGACGTCTCGAAGGCCGTCGAACGGGGCGATCGGCACTTCCTGAAGGACCTCGTCGACGATCCGCCGCGCTGGTTGCGCCGCGCGGATCACTCGCCGGCGCTCGACTTTCTGAAATCGTTCGCGGACGAACACAAGTAGCGATCGTTCAGCGGGTTGCGAGGACGCCCGTTTCGCACGAGACCGGGATGGGAGTGGAGTCCCGGGGCGCGATTCCGGAGAATGACGACCCTTCGTTTTTCGCGCCGCAGGTTCGCCCGAACTCGGTGCGGGAAGCGTCTTTAGGCGACGCCGCGTCGCCCCCTGAACACACCGGAGAACGCCCGCGATGGCGGAGCCGAACGACCGCGTCGAGCACCTGTTGATCGAGGAGGAGATGCGCGTCTCCTACCTCGATTACGCGATGTCGGTCATCATCAGCCGCGCGCTGCCCGACGTCCGCGACGGACTGAAGCCGTCGCAGCGCCGCGTGCTCGTCGCGATGCACGACCTCAACCTCGGACCGCGCGCGAAGAAGAAGAAGTGCGCGAAGATCTGCGGCGACGCATCGGGCAACTACCACCCGCACGGCGAAGCGGTCGTCTACCCCACGCTCGTGCGCATGGCGCAGGACTTCGTCATGCGGTACCCGCTGGTCGACGGGCAAGGCAACTTCGGTTCGGTCGACGGCGATCCTCCGGCCGCGATGCGTTACACGGAAGCGTCGATGACGGCGCCCGCGATGGACCTGATGGAGGACCTCGACACCAAAGCGACCGTCGACTTCGTGCCGAACTATGACGGCACGCGCGAAGAGCCGCTGATCCTCCCGAGCAAGTTCCCGAATCTGCTGTGCAACGGCGCGAGCGGCATCGCGGTCGGCATGGCGACGTCGATGCCGCCGCACAACCTGACGGAGATCTCGAACGCGCTGCTCAAGCTGCTCGACGCGCCTGAGACGTCGATCGACGAGCTGTGCGAGATCGTTCGCGGCCCCGACTTCCCGACCGGCGGCATCATCTGCGGCCGCGCCGGCATCCTGAACGCCTACCGCGTCGGCCGCGGCCAGATCCTCGTGCGCGGCCGCGCCGAGATCGAGGACGCTGGGAAAGACCGCAAGCAGATCGTGCTCGCGGAGATCCCGTACCAGGTCAACAAGACCGCGTTGATCGAGTCGATCGCGAACCTCGTGAAGGACGAGCGCATCAAGTCGATCTCGGACCTGCGCGACGAGTCCGACAAGGACGGCATGCGCGTCGTCATCGAGCTGAAGAAGGGTGAGGACGCGAACGTCACGTTGAACCAGCTCTACAAGTTCACCGATCTGCAGACCACGTTCTCGGTGATCAACATCGCGCTGGTCGGGAACCGCCCGCGCACGCTCAACCTGAAGCAGATGCTCGAGGCATACCTCGTCCATCGCCGCGACGTGATCCGGCGCCGCACGCGCTACCAGTTGAAGAAGGCGGAGGACCGCCTCCACATCGTCGAAGGTCTGAAGATCGCCGTCGATCACATCGACGAGGTCGTGCGGATCATCCGCCAGGCGGCCGACGTCGACTCGGCGAAGAACACGCTGATGCAGACCTTTTCGCTCAGCGAGATCCAGGCGGTCGAGATCCTGCGCATGCAGCTGCAGCGCCTGACCGGCCTCGAGCGCGACAAGCTCGAGGAGGAGCGCAAGAAGCTGATCGAGGAGATCGCGCGGCTGAAGGCGATCCTCGCCGACGCACGGCTCGTCGACGCGCTGATCCGCGACGACGTGATCGACCTGAAGACGCGCTTCGGCGACGACCGCAAGACGGAGATCAGCGGCGAGGAGGTCGAGGCCTACGTCGACGAGGACCTGATCCCCGACGACACGATGGCCGTGACCGTGAGTCACCAGGGCTACGTGAAGCGGCTGCCGCTCGATTCGTACCGCCGGCAGGGGCGCGGCGGCGTCGGAGTCACGGGCGGCGACTCGAAGGACGAGGACTTCCTCGAGCACCTGTTCGTCGCGCAGAACCACGACTTCATCCTGTTCTTCACCGACCGCGGCCGCGTGCACTGGCTCAAGGTGCACCAGATCCCGCAGCTCTCGCGCTACAGCAAGGGCCGCGCGGTGCAGAACCTCCTGCAGCTCCAGGCCGGCGAGACGGTCTCGTCGATGATCCCGGTGCGCGACTTCACGCGCGGGTATCTCTTCCTCGCCACGCAGTCCGGCACCGTGAAGCGCACCGCGCTCTCCGCGTTCTCCCGGCCGAAGCGCGGCGGCATCATCGCGATCGGCCTGCAACCGGACGACCGATTGGTCGGCGTGTCGGTGGTCGGCCAGGACGACGAGGTGATGCTCGCGACGGCGAAGGGCCAGGCGATCCGCTTCCCGATCGCGAAGGTGCGACCGATGGGGCGCAGTGCGCGCGGCGTGTGGGGCATCAAGCCGCAGGGCGACGACCGCGTCATCGGCTCGATCGTCGTCGACCCGACCGCGTCGGTGCTGACGATCGGCGGCAAGGGCCTCGGCAAGCGCACGTCGTTCGAGGAGTACCGCATCACGAACCGCGGCGGCGTCGGCATCATCAACATGAAGCTGACCGAGCGCACCGGCGACGTCGTCGCGGTGAAGGCCGTCCGCGACGGCGACGATCTGATGATCATGACGCAGGACAGCATGGTCGTGCGGATCGCGGTGTCCGACGTGTCGATGATCGGCCGCAGCACGCAGGGCGTGAAGCTGATCGCCGTGCGCGAGAACGACAAGGTCGTCGCGCTCGCGACGGTCGTGAAGGACGACACGGAGGGCGAGGCCCCGAAGGCGTTGTCCGGAGAGCCGGTCGCGCCGGAATCTCCCGACGACGACGGCGCCGATCCGGGTGACAATGACGCGCCAGACGCGCC
>CAZBOK010000007.1:8242-31239 GCA_964493525.1 uncultured Phycisphaeraceae bacterium
ACCGGAAGCGCCCGACGCACCGGACGCCGAATGAGCGCAGGAGGCGGTGACATGGACGAGCTCGAGACCCCGCGCGGACCGTTCAGCACGATCGACGAGGCGCTCGAGGATCTGCGCGCGGGCAAGATGATCGTCCTTGTCGACGACGAGGACCGCGAGAACGAAGGCGACCTCTGCTGCGCCGCCGAGTTCGTCACGCCGGAGATGATCAACTTCATGTCGCGCGAGGCGCGCGGCCTCATCTGCCTCGCGCTCGACGCGAAGATCGTCGACCAGCTCGAGCTGCCGATGCAGGTCGCGGAGAACTCGTCGCGGTTCGGCACCGCGTTCACGGTGTCGATCGAAGCGAAGCACGGCGTGACGACCGGCATCTCCGCCGCCGACCGCGCGCGCACGATCCGCACCGCGGTGAATCCGACCGCGAAGCCGGCCGACCTCGTTCGGCCCGGCCACGTCTTCCCGCTGCGCGCGAAGGAAGGCGGCGTGCTCGTGCGCGCCGGGCAGACCGAAGGCATCGTCGATCTCGCGCGGCTCGCGGGCCTGCGCGGCGCGGGCGTCATCTGCGAGATCATGAACGAGGACGGCTCGATGTCGCGCGTCGGCGACCTCGAGCGGTTCTGCGCGCGCCACTCGATCAAGATGTGCAACGTCGCCGACCTGATCGCGTGGCGCCGTCGTCACGAGAAGCTCGTCGAGCGCACGGTCACGGTCGACCTGCCGACGCGCTTCGGCCCGAAGTTCGACGTCCACGTGTACCGCTCGAAGGTCGACGGCATGGCGCATCTCGCGCTCTGCCTCGGCATCCCGCGGCCGGTCGACGACGCCGGCGCGCCGCCGATCAAGGACCCGGTCCTGGTCCGCGTCCACTCCGAGTGCCTGACCGGCGATCTGCTCGGCTCGCTGCTCTGCGACTGCGGCGCGCAACTCCACCTCGCGCTCGACGCGATCGCGCGCGAGGGCAAGGGAATCCTCCTCTACATGCGGCAGGAGGGTCGCGGCATCGGCCTCGAGAACAAGCTGAAGGCGTACCACCTCCAGCAGACGAAGGGACTGGACACCGTCGAGGCGAACCAGGCGCTCGGCTTCCCGGCCGACATCCGCGACTACGGCCTCGGCGCGCAGATCCTTCGCGACCTCGGCGTGCGGCGCATCCACTTGCTGACGAACAACCCTCGGAAGTACCACGCGCTCAAGGGTTACGGCCTCTCGATCGACGGCCGCGTGCCGATCCAGGCGACTTCCAACCCCAGCAACGAAAAGTACTTGTGGACGAAGGCGACCAAGCTCGGACACTTGCTCGACGCGATCGAGCCGCCGCGGAAGGACACCGGAAGCTCCGAGCCGCGGTGAACCCAATTCTTCGGTCGGCCGGGAAGAAAGCGGGAGCGGCGGCCGTTCACGAGCCCCGATGCACGGGTCGCACGCCTTCGAGAACATCGTCTCCGTCGACGTCCGCGCCGCCGAAAGCGCGGAGCCGGTCGCGGCATGGCGATCGACCGCGGTGATGGACGAGATCGACGATCGCGAGCTGGTCGCGCAGGCGAAGGCCGGCTCCGAGGACGCGTTCACCGCTCTCGTCCGCCGCTACCACGAGCGCATCTTCAAGGTCGCCGCGCGCATCGTGCGCACCGCGGAGGACGCCGAGGACGTCACGCAGGAAGTGTTCGCCCGCGCGCTCGGCGCGCTCGACCGCTTCGACTTCCGCGCGTCGTTCTACACGTGGCTCGTGTCGATCGCGCGCAACGCGGCGTTCGACTCGTGGCGCGCCGGTCGCCGCACGCGCACGACCTACAACATCGAAGGCGGGTTCGAGACGTTCGAGCACGAGAGCTCGATCGACCCCGTCCGCAAGAACACCGAGCGCGAGCGCTCCGAAAAGGTGCATCGCGCGTTGATGCGGCTGTCGCCGCGAGATCGCACCCTGCTCGTGCTGCGTGAGTTCGAGGACATGCAGTACGAAGAGATCGCGGCGGTCCTCGGTTGCCCCGTGGGCACCGTGGAGTCCGGCATTCACCGGGCGCGCAAGAAGCTGAAGACGCTCCTCGGAGACGTTGAGCCATGACGAACGACATCGATCGCATCGAACGAATGATCGACCTGCACCTCGACCGCCGCCTCGCCGCCGAAGACGAGCGCCGCCTGCGCGAGATCCTCGCGAACGACGCCGGCGCACGATCGCTGCTCGCGCAGCGCGAGGAGATGCGCGCCCTGATTCGCGCCACTCCGGCGCCGCGCGTGCCGAACGGCCTGCTCGATCGGACGCTCGCGCGCGTCGCGGAGGAGCGGGAACGTGCGAAGACGACCGCGCGGATCCTCCCGCTCGCGCGCCGCGTCCTGATCGCGGCGACCATCCTCTTCGCCGCCGCGTTCTTCGCGCTCGCCGCCGACTTCGCGCTCCACCGCCCGGCGAAGATCCAGGCCGGTGATCCGCTCGGCCAACCGACGATCGGCGATCGACTGAAGGGCGACGGCCTCGGGCCGGCCGTGAAGGACTACCTCGAGTGGCGCTTCCTGGGTCGCAATCGGTGACGGGGGTCCGCGCGATCTTCGTCGCCGGCGGCGTCCTGCTGCTCGGCGCCGGGTTCTTCGCGGGGTTCACGCTCGGGCGCCACGACGGCGCGCCGACGACCGCTCCCGGCGCGGACTCGACGGGGAACACCTATCTCCAGCGCCTCGTGAACGACTACCATCTGCGCCCCGATCAGGTGGAACGCATCCGCGGGCATCTGAACGCCGAGCAGGGCAAGGTCGACGCGGTGCTGGAAGGCGTTGCCGAGCAGGTGAAGGAACCGATCCGCGCCGCGCGCGCGCAAACGGTCGATGCGATCCGCGGCGAGCTCGACCCCGAGCAGCGGACGCGCTTCGACGAGGACCGCAAGAGAGGCAGCTGAACAGCGCATGGCGACGCACGTCGGACTCGAACTGAGCAGCGCCGAAGCCCGCATCCTCGAAGCCGAGGGCACGGCGAAGAAGCTGAAGATCACGAACTTCGTGCGCGTCGAGCTCGAGCCGCCGAAGGAAGGACCCGCCGCGGCGATCCTCGACAAGGACGCCGGCGACCGGATCGACAAGGCGTTGTCCGCGTCGAAGATCTCGCGCGATCCCGTCGCGATGTCGTGGGACTCCGGCCTGACGATCTTCCGCGAGATGGAGCTGCCGTTCACGAGTGACGAGCAGATCCGCAAGGTGATCAAGTACGAAGCGGAGTCGCACCTCCTCAACTGCGACATCAACGACGTCGTCGTCTGCCACTACAAGCTGGTCGAAGGCAAGGAGAAGAGCCGCCTGATGGTGATGGCGGCGAACAAGGAGCAGCTCCTCAACCGCCTCGAGGTTGTCGGCCGCGCGGGCGTCGATCCCCAGATCGTCGACCTCGACGTGATGGCCGCGTTCAACGCGCTGTCGGCGCTCGGCTACGTGAACGAGCACAAGACCTTCATGGTGCTCGATTGCGGCCGCCGCCTGACGCAGGCGCTGTTGATCACCGACGGCCGGCTCATCTCCGGCCGCGCGATCCGCATCGGCAGCGATCAGATCACGACGCGCCTCGCACACGATCTCGAGACCGACCCGGCGATGATCGCCGGCCAGGCGAAGCGCCTCCTCGGCAACCCCGACACGAGCGACGATCTGCTGGTGCCGGCGGCGTCGGTGACGCCGGCGGAGTCGAAGGAGGAGAAGGCGGAGACCGCGAAGGCGCCGGTCGAGCTTGCGCGCGACCTCGCCATGCAGCGCGTCGGCGACTTCTACGGCAAGCTCGCGCGCGAAGTGCGCCGCACGCTGATCACGCAGAAGCTGCCGAACCCGATCGAGGTCGTCTATGCGACCGGCCCCGGCAGCTTGCTCCCCGGCTTCGCGGAGAACGTCGCGCAGAAGCTCGGCATCAACGCGCCCGTGAAGCCCCTCGCGCTGTTCGAGCGCGTCGAGCACACGCTGAAGCCGGACCACGCGAAGCAGGTCGAAGCGGAAGCGCTCACGGCGCTCGGGCTCGCGTTCAAGTCCGCGGGCTACGACTCGACGAACGTCGACTTCCGCCAGGAGGAAGTCCGCTACACCAAGAAGTTCGATCAGGTGAAGGAGCCGCTGATCTACTTCTGCGCCGTCGCGCTCCTCTTCGTGCTGCTGTGGGACATGATGGACGTGAAGCGGCTGTCGACGAAGCAGCCGTTCCTGATCCAGGTCGCGAAGTCGGACATGTACAAGATCCACGACGCCGCGATGCAGGTCTACACCAAGGCGCTCGGCACGGATGCGCCGATCACGCCGGCGATGAAGGAACCGAGCCTCGTCGGCGTCAACGCGATCAAGCGGCAGATGGACTCGAAGATCGAGGAGCTGAAGGCGGAGCTCGGCCGCGGCGGCACGATCACCAAGCTGCCGTCGGCGTTCGTGATGTGGCAGGACGTCTTCTCGGCGATCCAGCCCGAGATGGGACGCATCGGCAAGCTGGTGATCGAGGACATCCGCGTCGTGGTGCGGAAGCAGAAGAACCCGTACTGCGAGCTGAAGGGGTACACGAGCTCGCCCGCGGCCTACAACGACCTGATCACCGCGTTGAAGACGATCCGCGCTCCGAAGGAAGTGCCGAACGGCGAGCCGGAGCTCGTTCCGGTGACCGTGAAGGAAGGCAACACCAAGAACCCCGGCGACCGCTACGAGTTCGTCGGGCTGCGCATCGAGTGGCCGGAACGATTGCCGGGGTCTTTCTGATGGCGAACATGGATCTCGCGAAGGGCTTCATCTGGACGAGCCTCGCGCTCGCGGTCGCGGGCGTCGGCTTCCACTTCTACCTGCAGAAGCGCTTGAAGACCGCCGACGCGGACAGTGCGAACGCGCTGCGTTCGCTGAATCTGTGCGCCGTCGCGCGTGAAGACATCCGCGTGTTCCAGCGCGAGAAGGAGAACGACAACTACCTGAAGCGCGACAAGTCCGCGCGGCTCGACGAATACCTCGCGGACCTGGCGAAGAACGCCGCGATGGAGCGTGGGCCGAGCAAGGAGCGCCCGCAGAACGACACGCCGACGAACGCGAACGGCTGGGCGGACACGTCGAACGAGATCAGTTGGCTCGGCGATCGCTCCCACAAGATCCGGTTCACTCGCGAGCAGATCGCGCACTTCTGCTACTCGCTCGAGAACAACACGCACCTCCTCAAGATCACGTCGCTGCAGCTCACGACCGATCGCGACGCTCTCGACGATCGCTGGGACGCGCGCTTCACGATCACCGAGCGCGCGCCCGTCAACTCCGCCGCCGCGCCGAACTGAATCCGCGCGGACGCGCCTCGCCATGAGTCGCGCGTTCATGAAGGAGAGCGACGGCCCCGAGCCGCGCTGCCCGAAGTGCGATGGCCGCGGCGTCCCGGTGCAGCGCGCGACGATCGCCGCGCTCGCCGGCGAGGCCGCCGCCGCGAAGTTCGGCCCCGAGGCGTTCTGCTGCGACGACCCGCCCTGCGAGATCGCGTGGTTCGACCGATTCGGTGCGCGCGTCCGCGTCGACGAGCTGCGCGCCCGTCCGTGGCCGAAGGATCCGTCCGCTCCGGTCTGCGCGTGCTTCGGCGTCACCGCGGCGGAGATCGAGACGTGGGCGCGCAAGGGCGACAACGCCCCGGTGAAGGCGCTGCTCCTGCGCGTGAAGGGACCGGAGGCGCGCTGCGCGACGCGCGCGTTCGACGGCGTGTCGTGCGAACCGCACGTGCGGAAGATCTACCTGCGCGAGCGATCGCCGAGCTGAGCGAGCGGCGCGATCAGCCGCGGAACGCGTCGAGCCCGGTGACCCACTTGCCGAGGATCAGCGTGTGGACCTCGTAGGTGCCTTCATAGGTGTGCACCGACTCGAGGTTCGCCGCGTGGCGCAGCGCCTGGTACTCGTCGAGGATTCCGTTCGCGCCGAGGATCTCGCGGCAGGTGCGCGCGGTGTCGAGCGCCATCTTCACGTTGTTGCGCTTCGCCATCGAGATCTGCTCGGGCGTCACGCTGCCCGCGTCCTTCAGCTTGCCGAGCCGCCAGCACAGGAGCTGCGCCATCGTGATCTCGGTGAGGATGTCGGCGAACTTGCGCTGCGTGAGCTGGAAGCCCGCGATCGGCCGGCCGAACTGCGTGCGCGACTTCGAGTAGCGCACCGCCTCCTCGAGGCAGCCCTGCGCCGCGCCGATGCCGCCCCACGCGATGCCGTAGCGCGCCTGGTTCAAGCACGACAGCGGACCGCCGAGCCCCTTCGCCTCGGGGAGGCGGTTCGACTCCGGCACCTCGACGTGATCGAGCACGAGCTCGGACGTGACCGACGCGCGCAACGACAACTTCCCCTTCATCTCCGGCGCCGAGAAGCCCTTCATCCCCTTCTCGACCAGGAAGCCGCGCACGCCCTCATCGGTCATCGCCCACACGACGGCGACGTCGGCGAGCGTGCCGTTCGTGATCCACATCTTGTTGCCGTGGACGATCCAGGTGTCCTTGTTCTTCTTCGTCGCCTTCGTCGACATCCCGCCCGGATCGGAGCCGTGGTCGGGCTCCGTGAGTCCGAAGCAGCCGATCTTCTTCCCCGACGCGAGCAAGGGCAGCCACTTCTTCTTCTGCTCCTCGGAGCCGAAGCGGAAGATCGGGAACATCACGAGCGCGCCCTGCACCGACGCGAACGAGCGCACGCCCGAGTCGCCGCGCTCGAGCTCCTGCATGATCAGCCCGTAGGCGACGTTGTTGAGGCCCGCGCAGCCGTACTCCTCCGGCAGGTTCGCCCCGAACACGTTCAACTCCGCGAGCTGCGGGATCAGCTCGTTCGGGAACGTCCCGTTCCGCGCGTGCTCCGCGATGATCGGGACGACCTTCTCGGACGTGAAGTCGCGCACGGTGTCGCGCACCATGCGCTCCTCTTCCGAGAAGAGCTCGTCGAGCTTGTAGAAGTCCACGCCGCGGTAGTCGGGGTTCGTGACCATGAGGGTCTCCGGAGAAGCGCGGCAGTTTAGCAGCCCGTTCAGAGACTCCGACGGCGTTCGCCCGGCTGCGGAGCGCGAAGGCGGCGTTGCTCGTCTTCGGCGGACGGGCAGCCGATTTCGCCGTCACGCGCGCGCCGCTCGGCAACCGGTCGGAGTGCCCCACGATCGGAGTGCCCCACGATCGGAGTGCCCCATGTCGTCCGTCGTTCCGCGCGCCGTTTTCGTCCCGATCCTTCTCGCCGTCCTCGGCATCGATGCTGGGGCCGGCACGATCACCGTCTCGAAGACCGGCGCGCTGAAAACGATCCAGAGCGGCGTGAACGCGGCCGGCCCGGGCGACACCGTGATCGTGAAAGCCGGCACGTACCGCGAGAACGTGACCATCCCGACCGGCAAGGACAACCTCGAACTCGACGCGAAGGACGGCGTCGTCATCGATGCGCTGCCGACCGGCGGTGCGCCGGCCGGCCCCGGCATCGTCGTCGATTCGCCGGGCGTGACGATCTCCGGCTTCGAGATCCGCAACGCGCAGGTCGATACCGGCCCATACCCGGCCTGCGGGATTCTCGGCTTGAAGTCGCAGCTCCTGGTCAAGAACTGCCGCATCTGCAGTTGCCGCGGCCAGGCCGTGTTCGCGCTCCCCGCCGACGGTGACAAGGTGAAGGACTCGACGATCGAGAACAACGACGCCGGCCTCGAGCTGACCGGCTCCGGCGTGCAGATCTCGAACGTGGTGATCCACCGCGCGCCCGAGAAGGCGATCCGCATCGTCGGCGACGGCGCGCAGGTGAAGCGCTGCGACGTGCGCGGCATCGAGGGGCTCGGCGTCGACATCTTCGGCGACGACGCGCTGGTCGAGGACAACGAGTTCGAGTCGATCCACAACGGCGCGATCGAAGTGAACGGCGCGAGCGCGCTGGTGCAGAACAACGTGCTGACGAACGTCGCGAACAACGGGATCTGGGTGACGGGCGACGGTCCGGAGGTGGTGAAGAACACCGTGAACGGCTGCGCGCTCGCCGGCATCGGCGTGTTCGGCGGCGGCGGCAGCGGCGGCAAGGTGAAGAAGAACGTCGTGACGCACTGCGAGCGCGGCGGCATCGTGGTCGTGGCTCCGGACATCGACGTCACGAAGAACGTGATCTCGTTCATCGACGGCGAAGCGCTCAGCGTCAGCTCGGTCGGCGGGCTGGTGCAGAGCAACGAGATCCGCGACGTGATCGACGGCATCGGCATGTCGCTCGAGGGCGACGCGCTCGAAGTGCGCGACAACGAAGTGAAGGACGTGAACGGCGGCCATGTCGGCATCCAGATCGGCGGCGCGATCGGCGCGACGATCGCCGGCAACGACGTGGCCCGCACGTCGAGCCACGGGTACTTCGTCGCGACCGGGTGTTCCGACTGCGTGATCGAGGACAACTCGGCGACCGACTGCGGCAACGGGTTCGAGCACGGGTTCCGCATCGAGGGCCCGAACCACATGGTCCGCGCGAACTCGGCGAAGCGCTGCTACGGCGACGGCTTCAACGTGCAGTCGGCGGACCACGTCGTCCTCGACGGGAACACATCCGAGGAGAACGGGCAGGACGGCATCGACGTCTCGTCCGGCGTCGGCATCGTCGTGAAGAACAACACGGTGAAGAGCAACCACGCGGAGGGCATCGAGAACAGCGCGCCCGGCGCCACCGTCACGAACAACGTCTCGAAGAAGAACCGCACCGACTACGCCGACGATTCCGGCGGCGCGAGCTACTCGGGCAACGTGAGCAGCGACGGCACCGACGCCGCGCCGGCCGCACCCGAGATCGATTGATCGCAGTCCCCTGACCCAAGGAGCTTTCGTCCGATGTCCTCCCGCTTCGCTTCCGCCGTCCTCGCATCGCTCGCTCTCGCGGCGACCGCTTCCGCCTCGACGATCACCGTCTCGAAGGGCGGCGCCATCTCCACGATCCAGGCCGGCGTGAGCGCCGCCGGCGCCGGTGACACCGTGCTCGTGAAGGCGGGCACCTACGAGGAAGCGGTCGACGTCCCGGCCGGCAAGGACGGCCTCACGCTGAAGGCAAAGGGGAAGGTGATCCTCGATGCGCGCGCGCCGAACGGCGACGGCCTCGGCCCGGCGATCGACGTGCAGTCCGCGAACGTCTCGATCATCGGCCTCGAGATCCGCAACGCCGGCGACGACCTGGTCGTGATCGGCGACGGCATCTTCTTCGCCGGCGCGAACCTGTCGGTCTCGAAGTGCCGCTTGATCGACTGCGAGGGCTTCGCGATCCGCTCGCTGAACGGCGCCGGCGCTCGCGTCACCGACTGCACCGTGATCGGCTGCGCATCCGGCATCTTCATCCAGGGCGCCGGCGTGCAGGTGACGAAGACGAAGCTGCAGATGAGCGACGTCGGCATCAAGATCTTCGGCTCCGACGCGGTGATCCGCCAATGCGAGCTGCGCGCGATCAACGATCAGTTCGTGATCCTCGAAGGCGACGGCGCGCGCGTCGAGCGCAACACGTTCACTCGCGGCGGCGGAATTGGGATCTCCATCGACGGATCGAACGCGGTCCTCACCAAGAACGAGATCTCGCTGGTCGGCCTCGGCGCATTGTTCATCGATGGCGGCGGCTCGAACCTCGGCAAGAACCGGATCACGACCTGCGGCGGCGTCGCGGTCACGATCATCAACGGCGCCGGTTCGGAGCTCGCGAAGAACACGATCTCGAATTGCGCGCAGCGCGCGATCCAGCTCGGCGGGGACGGCAGCGAGCTCACCAAGAACGAGATCAGCGAGGCGATCGGCGGCGGCATCGGCGCCGCGGGCTCGAACATCACGATCGAGCGCAACAAGATCCGCCGCACCGCCGCCGCCGGCATCGCTCTCGAAGGCGCGAACTCGGTGATCCGCGACAACGAGCTGCGCGATCTCACGGGTCAGTCGGACGGGATCTTCCTGCAGAACGCGAGCGGCGGCACGGTCGCCGACAACCGGATCGAGAACGTCGGCGGCAACGGCGTCCATCTCGAGACGACCACCGCCGGCATCGAGATCACCGGCAACACCGTCCGCGCCGCGGGCGACTTCTTCGCCGACTGCGGATTCAACGTGTCGGGCGCGAACCACACCGTCGCGCAGAACGTCGCGCGCGACGGCGCCGGCGACGGGTTCCAGTGCCACGGCGATTCGCTCGCGCTCTCGCGGAACGAGTCGACCGGCAACCTGCGCGACGGCTTCCAGGTGGTGAACGGGATGAACGTGACGGTCGACCGCAACACCGCCAAGGGCAACACGGCCGAAGGGATCGAGATCAACGCGAACGGCACTTCGGTCACGAACAACAAGGCGACCGGCAACCGCATCGACTTCGCGGACAGCTCGACCGGATCGACGTTCACCGGGAACACGAGCGGCGACGGCACCGACGCGTCGCCGCCTCCGCCCGAGATCGACTGAGCCGAGCGTTGACCGGGCGACCTCGATGACGAAGATGCGCGCTCCGCGAAACTCTCTCCGGAGCGCGCATCGATGTCCTTCCGAACGTTGTCGATTGGTTGCGTCGTCCTCATCACGGCGAGCGCCGCGTCGTCGGCCGCGACGATCACCGTCTCGAAGGGAGGCGCGATCCCGACGATCCAGGGCGGCGTCGATGCCGCGGGCGCGAACGACACCGTCGTCGTGAAAGCGGGCACCTACAACGAGAACGTCAACGTCCCGACCGGCAAGGCCGGCCTCACGCTGAAGGCGAAAGGCAAGGTCGTGCTCGACGCGCATCCGGCCGGCGGCTCGGCCGGCAACGGGCCGGGGATCGTGATCGGCTCCGACGACGTGTCGGTGACCGGCTTCGACATCCGCAACGCGTCCACGGATGCCGGGATGACGAAGGACGGAGACGGGATCTCCATCGCCGCGATCGGGGTCACGATCACGAAATGCCGCATCGTGAACTGCTTGCGCTCCGGCGTGTTCACGGCCGCCGGGGGCGGCCTGCGAGTCACGAGCTGTTCGATCGCGCACTGCAACCTCGGCCTGAACCTGAAGTCGGCGGGACTCCGCGTCACCAACACTGTCATCGAGGACTGCGACACCGGAATGAAATTGGACGCGGACGGCGCGCGCATCGAGAAGTGCACCGTGCGGCGGACCACCGCGTTCGCGATGGACATCGACTCGGACGACTGCCGCATCCAGAAGAACGTGATCTCGAACTGCGACTCCGGCCTCGGCCTCACCGGACTCGGCGGTGTCGTCACGCGCAACACCATCGCGGGCATCTGGAACGACGCGATGAGCGTCGCGAACCCGAACCTCGTCATCTCGCGCAACCGGATCAGCGACGTCGACGGCCACGGCATCGACTTGGGCGGCGCCGGAACGACCGTCACGCGCAACCGGATCGAGCACTGCAACGACGACGGGATCCGGGTCGCGACCGCCGACTCGTGCACCATCACCCGGAACGACATCACCGGCGTGCTTTCGTCCGGCGTCGAAGCCGTCAGCTCGAACCTCGCGATCATCGAACGCAACGTGATCCGGTTCACGGAGCTGCAGGCGATCTTCGTCATGGGCACGGCGCCGGCCATCACGAACAACCGGATCCTCGATTGCTCCAACGGATCGCCCGCGATCGATCTGGTCAGTGCGGGCGCCGGCTCGATCACGAAGAACACTCTGGTCGGCAGCGGCGCGAGCGGGATCTTGCTGCGCGCGGACACGGCGAGCGTCGAGGTGGAGCAGAACGACATCCGCGGAGCGCGCGACGGGATCCGTGCGCAGGGCACGCAGCAGACCGTGCGCGACAACAAGGTCCGCGAATGCTCCGGCGACGGGATCTTCATCGACGCCGCGACGGCGTCGGTGACGGGCAACCGCGTCGAGCGCTGCGTGGTCGACGGGATCGACGTCGAGGGCGTGATCTCGGTGACCGTCTCCGGCAACACGGTTCGCGACTGCGGCGCCGAGGGGATCGAGAACAACGCGACGGGGACGAGCGTCACGAACAACAAGGCCACCGGCAACCGCATCGACTTCGCGAACGACGGCGCCGCGTCGACCTTCACGGGCAACACGAGCAGCGACGGCACGGGCAACGCGCCGCCGCCGCCGGAAGTCGACTGACGCGTTCCGGTGTGCTGCCGCACCGTCTCTTCGCCCGCCCCGCTCGGGACTGCTTGCGCCGCGGCCTCTTCCGCGACGATGGCCACGTCGACCCGCGGTGGGATCCGCACGATCCCCCCGGGGAACGACCGCCTTGTGATCGAGGCGAAGGCCGACGTGACGATCGACGCGCACGGCACGGTGCTCGAGGCCGATGTCGCGACTGGTCCGGAAGTCGACTGAGCCGGGCGTGAGCATGAACCGCTGCCCGATCTGCGGGAACTTGCGCCGCGCGGCCGCGTGCACGCGATGCACGGGAGTGATCGCGCGGCCGCAGCTCCTCTTGCCGCGCCGCGGCGGGGCGGTCGGTGAACTGGTCGCGGGGACGCGGATCGCCGCGCGGTCGATCTACCTCACGCTCACGCGGCCGTCGTTGTTCGTGCTCGCCGCGCTGCCGCTCGCGCTCAGCGCCGCCGCGTTCGTCGTGATGGCGTGGTTGGTGTGGACGCACCGCGATTCGTTCCGCCCGGACTTCGCGAGCGAGTGGCACTGGAGCGTCGACTGGCTGCGCGCGGCGATCGCGTTCGTCGCCGAGTTCGCGTTCGTGCTGGTCGCGATCGTCGTCTCGCTGCTCGCGACGCTTGTGATCCAGACCGTGCTGAACGCGCCCTTCAACGAATGGCTCTCGGAGGCGGCGGAATCGCTCGTGCTCGGCGAGAAGGACAAGACGCCGCTCTCGCTGCACAAGATCTGGCACGTGTGGCTGGTCCCGCTCGCGCAAGCCGTCGTGCTCGCCGCGATCCAGGCCGCGCTCGCGGTCCTGCTGCTCGTCGCGTCGTTCACCGGCGTGCTCGCGCCGTTCGTCTTCATCGCGAGCGTCTGGCTCACGGCGGTGACGCTCGTCGACGTCGCGATCGCGCGCAAGCGCTTCCCGGTGGGAGAGCGGTTCGCGATCGTGCGGGCGGACTTCGCGATGTGGTTCGGCCTCGCGTGGCCCTTCGCGCTGTTCCCGTTCCTCCTCCCGCTCGGCGTCGTCGGCGGGACGTTCGCGGAGATGCGCCAGCGACTCCCCGCGGTCAACACGCGCGCGGATCGTTGACGATCGTCACGTTCGCGGCGTCGCGCGGCCGGTCGCGCTCGAAGTGGATCTCCTGCGCGGGGTAGTACAGGGTGCGATAGGCATGGATCGTCTCGGCGGGCGGCAGCCCTTCCTGCGCGCGCGCGACGGCGCGCTCGAGCCCGGTATCGAAGCCGCACTCGACCCAGATCGAGAAGTCGAAGCGATCGCGCAGCGCCGTCTTCAGCAGGAAGATCCCTTCGATCAGGACGATGTCGACGCCGGTCCGCGCGGCCGCGTGCGCGAGCAACTCGTCGAAGCGGAAGCCGTCGCGATAGAAACGCTCGGGCGAGAGATCGGGCTCGCGGTGCGACTCGGCGAACGTGACCCAGTCGTCCGCGTGGAGCAACGCGACGTCGAGTCCGCGCCGACGCAGCTTTGGCGCGAGGCGCGCGGCCATGAACCCTTTGCCCGAGGCATCGATCCCCGAGATCGCGACGAGCGTCGGGCGGTCGCGCGGCGCTCCGCCGCGGACGGCGACGATCCGATCGGCGAGTCCGGCGAGATCCACGGCCGTTCGATGCGACTCCGCGCGGCGCGGTTTCACCCGACGCCCTTTGGCGATCCGCGAGCCGCGCGCGCCGCCGCTACGATTCGGCCCCGATGACCTCGAACTCCCGCCGCATCCTCGTCACCGCCGCGCTGCCGTACGCGAACGGCCCGATCCACTTCGGCCACCTCGTCGGCGCCTACCTGCCGGCCGACGTGTTCGTCCGCTTCCACAAGATGATCGGCAGCGACGTGATCTACATCTGCGGCACCGACGAGCACGGCGTCGCGATCACCAAGAACGCGGAGCAGGAGAAGAAGCCGTACCAGGAATACGTCGACCACTGGCACGGAGTGATCCGCTCGTCGCTCGAGGCGTTCGGCGTGCAGTTCGACTGGTTCGGCCGCACTTCGCGCAAGGAGCCGCATTACCCGCTCTCGCTCGAGTTCTTCGTGCGCCTCCTGCACAACGGCCGCGTCCAGCCGCGCGAGACGAAGCAGCACTACTGCGTCCACGACAAGCGCTTCCTCCCCGACCGCTACGTCGAAGGCACCTGCTACAAGTGCGGCGCGGCGAAAGCGCGCGGCGACGAGTGCAAGAAGTGCGGCGAGTGGCTGGACGCGATCCTGCTGATCGATCCGAAGTGCGTGCAGTGCGGACGCACGCCCGAGGTCCGGCCGGTCACGCAGTGGGAGCTGTTGCTCGAGAACTTCCCGAAGACCGTCGGCGGCGCGGCGGACGATCTCCCCGGTGGCCGCGCGATCCAGCGCTGGTACGACCGCTTCGCGACGCGCGAGAACCTGAAGACGAACGTCTACTCGACGGTGGTGACGAAGCTCGTCGAGGGCGACGGCCTGCGCGCGCGGCCGATCACGCGCGATCTCCCGTGGGGCGTGCCGCTGTCGGATCTCCCCGATGGCACGGTTCCCGGACTGACGAAGGAGCAGGCGGCCGACAAGGTGCTCTATGTCTGGTTCGACGCGCCCATCGGCTACGTGTCCGCGACGATCGAGTGGGCCGCCGCGAACGGCAAGGACTGGCGCGACTACTGGATCACGTCGACGCCGGGCGATGCGCCGGCGACGCGGCTCCTGCACTTCCTCGGCAAGGACAACATCACGTTCCATTGCGTCGTGTTCCCCGCGATGCTCGCGTGGCAGGAGACCGACGCCGCCGGATGGAAGAAGGTGGAGCACGCGCTCGGCGCGGTGCGCGGTCCGAAGGTGGGCGAGGGGTTCGTGCTGCCGGAGAACGTCCCGGCGAACGAGTTCTTCAACTTCGAGGGCAAGAAGTTCAGCACGAGCGACGGGTGGTACGTCGACCTGCAGAAGTTCTGCGCGACGTACGACTCGGACGTCGCGCGCTTCGCGTTGTGCCGGCTGATGCCCGAGACCTCGGACTCCGACTTCACGTGGAAGGACTTCCAGTCGCAGGTGAACCAGCTCGCCGACACGTTCGGCAACTTCGCCGCGCGCGTGCTGAAGTTCGCGGCGAGCTACTTCGAGAACAAGGTGCCGGACGGCGGGTCGATCGCGCCGCCGCTCGCGCGCACGCTGACGAGCGCCGCGCCGCAGGTCGCGCAGGCGATCGATCGCTTCGAGTTCCGCAAGGCGGCGGAGACGTTCCTGCAGCAGTGCTGGGCCGCGAACCAGTACTTCGCCGAGAAAGCGCCGTGGGCGAGCCGCAAGACCGACCTGCCGACGTGCGCGGCCACGATCCGCGAATGCTGCCGCGCGCTCGTCGTGCTGGCGGGGATCGCGAGTCCGTTCATCCCGAAGGCCGCGCAACGACTGTGGACGATGCTCGGGCTCGAAGGCGCGCCGCGCTGGCCGAGCGACCTCGATCTCGAGGCGCTGCTCCCCGCCGGCCACGCGCTCGGCACGCCCGACATCCTGGTGAAGAAGATCGACGACGCGACGATCGCCGCGGAGTTGGAGGCGCTGCAGCATGGCCGCAAAGCGACGTAAGAAGGCGGAAGCGAAGAGCCGCGGCCTCGAGCCGCAGGACGTCGTCGACGGAGCGCCGCCGGCGCGCATCGACGAGCTGTCGCGGCAGGTGAAGGACGACGGCGGCGTCGTGCTCGCGACCTACAAGGACCCGCTCGGCGGGAACTGGCAACTGCTCGTCGCGCTGCCGCTCGAGATGGTGAAGCCGACGCCGTACCAGCGCGACCTCTCCGAAGCGCACGTGAAGAACCTCTCGATGCGGATCGACCAGCTCGGCCGCTTCCTCGACCCGGTGATCGCCTACCGCAAGGGCAAGGGCGATTACTGGACGCCGAACGGCAACCATCGCCGCGCGTCGCTCGCCGCGCTCGGCGCGAAGACGATCACCGCGCTGCTCCTCCCCGACGAGGAGATCGCGTTCAAGATCCTCTCGCTGAACACGGAGAAGGCGCACAACCTGCGCGAGAAAGCGCTCGAGGTGATCCGCATGGCGGAGTCGCTCGCGCAGCTCGATCCGCGCGCGGAGCGGGAGTTCGCGGTCGAGTTCGAGGAGCCGCAGTTCCTCACGCTCGGCCTCTGCTACCAGCAGAACGGGCGCTTCGCGGGGAGCACGTACCAACCGGTGCTGAAGCGGCTCGAATCGTTCCACGAAGAGAAGCTCCCGCGTTCGATCGAGCTGCGCAGAAAGCGCGCGGCGAAGCTGATCGCGCTCGACGAAGCGGTCTCGGCCGCGGTCGCGGCGCTGAAGGAGCGCGGGTTCCAGAGCCCGTACTTGAAGACGTTCGTCGTCGCGCGCGTGAACCCGATCCGCTTCTCGAAGGCGAAAGACCACGACTTCGACGACGTGATCGACAAGATGATCGCCGGCGCGAAGAAGTTCGACGCGAGCAAGGTGAAGAGCGATCAGCTCGCGTCAGCGTCGGGCCCGCCGGACGAAGGATGACGAGCGCGAAGACCTACGACTGCTGCACGTGCGGCGCGTGCTGCGTGAACCCGGACAAGAACCGCGCCGAGGGCAGCGTCGACTACGTGATGATCGACGACGAAGAGAGTCGGCTCCTCTCGAAGCCGGCGCTCGCGAAGCGTCACGTCCGCTTCGACGCGCGCGGCACGCCGTGGCTGCGCATCGATCCGAGCGGGCGATGCACCGCGCTCGAGGGAAAGCTCGGCAAGCGCGTGAAGTGCGTCGTCTACGCGAATCGACCGCGCGGTTGCCGCATCGTCGAACCGGGAACTCCCGAGTGCCTCTCCGCGCGCCGCGAGCGCGGAATCGACTGACGGCGCGCCGCGAGATTGGCGGTGTCTTTGTCTCCGGCTGACGCAATCGCCAAAACGCGGCCGTAGCTTCCCGCCCGCACGATGGACGTCGTGCCTGCCGGCGCCGCCCATCCGCGACCCAGTTCCACTCAGTACCGAACCATCCGTCACCGTCGTGTTCGCCGGCCTGCGGTCGGCGCGGGAGAGGTCCATGCGTTCCATCGTCGTTCGTGCCGCGGTTCTCGCGGCCGCGTGTCTTGCGCCGCTCGCCTCCGCGCAGACCGCGCAATCACCGAACTACCAGCTCGCCGACTTCGACTTCGATTGCGGCGGCGGCGGCGCGAGCACGCCGAACGCGACCACGTGGGGTTCGGTCGGGATGTTCGCGGGCGGCTTCGTCACGTCCCCGAACTACCAGGCGGAGATCGGCGTCCTCGCGAGCAACGACGTCGGCACGTCGAACCAGCCGCTCGTGTTCGCCGTCACGCCGGCGTTCGGTCCGAAGAGCGGCGGACAAGTGATCACCGTGTCGGGCTTCAACTTCGACAAGCTCGGCTCGGGCGCGAGCGCCGCGGTCTTCATCGGCGGCGTCGCCTGCACTTCGGTGAACGTCGTCTCGAACACGACGCTCACCGCGGTCACGCCGGCCGGCGGACCGCCGGGACCGCAGACGGTCACCGTCTCGAACGTGTTGGGCGCCGATGACCTGGCCGGCGGATACGTGAACACGCCGGCGATCGTGACCACGCCCGCGGTCGCGCTCGGCGACACGCTGCACATCGTGAACTACGGCCCGGTCGGCGCGGCCGAATACACGTTCCTGTCGACGCAGACGCAGTTCGTGTCGACGCCGTACGGCCCGTTCCTCGTCGGCCCCGCGCCGCTCGTGATCCTGTTCGCGGCGGTCCCGTACGCGGCGCCGGACGGCATCAACGACGTCGGCGCCGTCGTCCCGATGATCCCCGCGCTCCACGATCTCGTCGTCGACTTCCAATCGTTCGCACTGACGAATCCGTCGCCGGCCGCGGGCTCGTTCACGAACCTGGCCCAGTCGCTCCTGCAATGACGCGCGAACGATCGCCGTCATCCCGATCCGAACCCATCGTCATGAACTCGACCGCTTCATCGAACTGCCGAGGAGAGCTTTTCACCATGCGTCGGACCCTGAATTCCCTGATGCGCGTTTCTGGCGCGCTGATCGTCCTGGCCGGCATCGCGAGCGCCGCCGGCACTCCGAATCACGTCCACATGCAGGCGAACCTGCGCGACGCGGCGGGCGTCCCGCTGAACGGTCCCGCGAGCCTGACGCTCAGCGTGTACGACCAGTCGGCCGGGGCCAATCCGTCGTTGTGGAGCGAGGTGCAATCGGTGACCGCGGTGAACGGCCTGGTCGACATCGACCTCGGCACGGTCACGCCGCTCCCGTTGAACCTGTTCAGCTCCGCGGACCGCTGGCTCGGCGTGAAGATCGGCGCCGACCCCGAGATGACGCCGCGCCTGCACATCGCGACGGTTCCGTACTCGCTGCGCACGGGCACGGCGGCGACCGCCGATGACGTGCCGGGCAAGGACATCAACCCGAACAGCGTCACGATCAACGGCGTGCCGGTGATCGATTCGTCCGGCAACTGGGTCGGGGCTCCGACCGGACTGCAGGGCCCCGCCGGTCCGCAGGGTCCCCAGGGTCCCGCCGGCGCGAACGGGGCGGACGGCGCGATCGGTCCCGCCGGACCTGCCGGTCCGCAGGGCGACGCGGGTCCGGCCGGTCCGCAGGGACCGCAGGGTCCCGCGGGCGCGAACGGCGCGGACGGCGCGACCGGTCCTGCCGGTCCGCAGGGTCCGCAGGGTCCGCAAGGTCCCGCCGGTTCACCGGACACAGGCACCGACATCGTGACGAAGATCAACGACGGCGGCACGGCCGGCACGATCGGCTCGAATCGCATCACGAACCGCACGCGGCGGTTCTTCATGACCGGCGCGGCGATGAACACCGTCCCGAACACGTCGACGTTCGACGTGAACTACACCGCTCCGTCGAACAACCCGACCACGACGACGAAGAACCGCCGCATGCGCGTGTTCTCGTTCGCGGGCGCAGGCAACGACGGATACATGTCGGGCGCGATCGTGGTGCCGCAGGACTACGTCGGGCCGACGTCCGCCGATCTCGCGGCATGCCCCGGCATCAACGTGCCGCGCATCACGATCTTCTGGTGCACCGACGAGACGGCCGCGGCGAACGTGAAGCCGAACATCGACGTGATGTTCCAGCCGATCAACTCGATCACGATCTCGAACGACATGGCGCTCCGTTACACCTTCCGCGCGAACCACACGCCCGGCCCGAACGCGATGGAGTCGCTGGCGCCCGGCGTTCTCGCCACCTCGAACCCGGTCGTCGCGCAGCAGATCCCCGAGCCGGGCGACGTGTACGGCAACAGCCCGACCGCCTGGTCGGCCGGCGACGTGATCGAGTTCTCGATGTTCCGCGACGCGACGGGTGATCCGAACTCGAACCGCATCGGCGTGGTCGGAGTGCAGTTCGACTACGAGTCCGACAGCTGAGACGCAGTCTTCACTGACCGAACGAAGTTGCTCGAGCGCGGCGTCGGGTCCTCGAGATCCGGCGCCGCGCGTTCGTCAGTGCCGTTCGTGCGACGCGAGGTAGCGCGCGACCGCATCGACCGGGTCGACCGGCCACATGCGCACCGAGCCATCGAGCGCGCCGCACAGGACGAACTCTCCGTCGGGGGAGAACACGGCGTCCAGCATCGCGCCGGCGTCGTTGCGGATCACTGCCTGCGGCACGCGCCGCTCCATGTCCCAGATGCGCACGCTGCCGTCCTTCGACGCGACCAACGCGAGCCGCCCATCGGCGCGGAAGCGGACCGCGGTGGCCGATGTCGCCGGCTGCGCGATGTCCGCAATCGGAAGCGTGTCCAGCGAGTCGGCATCGAGCAGCCAGAACTGTCCGTAGGACGCGTGCATCACGATGAGCGTTCGTCCGCTCGGATCGATCGCGATCAGACCCCGCGAGTATTCCTTCATCTTCTCGTCGATGACGCGGTCGGCGCGATCGTCGAGCGTCCAGTAGCCGAATGCGTTGCGTTCGTAGGACGAGTAGATCCGCGGCAACGTCGGATGGACCGCGAGGCCGAGGACGCCGCGATAGGCGACGGGCGGTCCGCCGCGGCAGCCGGGCTCCGGCTCGAGCACGCGGACCAGCTCTCCGAGCGCGTTGCTCGCAAGGTTGCGCACCTCGACCGAGCGGTCGCGACCGCCCACGACGAGCCAGCGTCGCACGGGATCGATGACGACGGCGTCGACGAGCTGCGGGTGCGCGGCGAACGTCGCGCGGAGCGAACCGGTCCCCGCGTCGAACACGCGCGCAGTGCCGACGGCGTCGACGCTCACCACCGAACGATCGTCGTCGATGAAACCGGCGTCCACCAGCTCGGCCTCGCCGCCGCGCAGTTCGAGCGGAGCGCCGGTGCCAGCGAGCGGCCACAGGCGTGCGATCGCGTCGGCCGCGACCGTCAGCGCGCGCGAGCCATCGGCAGACGGGTGGATCCGGCGGACGGCGCTCGGGTGGGTGAGGACCGCGATGCAGTCGCCGTTCGTGCGATCGAACACGCGCGCGGTGCCGTCGCGCGACGCGCTCAACACGCGCGTGCCGTCCGGCGTGAAGGCAACCTGCTCGACCGCCGCGGAGTGGCCGCGGAATTCGGGCAGGTACGACCGGGAGCGCGCGGCCCACGCGCGGAACCAATTGTCGTCCTGCGTCAGCACGTGGCGTCCATCGGGGGTCCACAGCACGCGGTTCACGTACCCGACCGTGCGAATGCCGCACATCCGCTCCGACCAATCCTTCGTGTCGTAGATCCGCAGGCTCTTGTCGCGAACGAACACGGCGAGCAGCGTTCCGTCGGGGCTGAACGCGCCGCGGTACGGCGAGCGATCGTTGAGCAGGTGCGTGACGAGGCGAGCGCCCGTCGCGACGTCCCAGACGATCAGACCCTCCGGGTTCCCCGTGATCACCTTGCCGCCGTCCGGAGAAAGGGCGATCCACACGCCACCCGGCTGGATCTGCAGGCGAAGGATCGCGTTGCCGCCGCGCGCGTCGAACACCCATGCGTGGCCGTTGAACCCCATCACGGCCAGGCGGTCGCCGGCCGCGGACCAGTCCATCCAGATCGCTTCGTCGCCCTCGAGATCGAGCCGCTGCAAGACGCGGCCGGTCGCCGATTCGCGGATCCACAGCTCGCGACAGCTCTGGATCTCTTCCCGGTCCCCCTTGGCGCGCACCGCGAGGAGCTCGCCGTCGGGCGAGAACAGTACTTGCTCGACCTCGCCATGGTGGGGCTCGGCGACGGGGATCTCGCGCAGCGCGTCGCAGTCGAACAACCGCAGCAGACCCTGCGTCCCGCCGACGGCCGCGATCCGTCCGTCGCGTCGGATCGCGGCGTCGAGCGGATAGTCGTGCTGTTCGTCGCTCACGTCCTGCACCCCGCCGGGGAGCAGCTCGCGCCAGGTCGAGGTCTCGTGCAGCTCGAGGTTGCCGTCGAAGCCGAACACTGCGGTGCGGTCGGCCTGCTCGGCGACCGCGAGGTACGGCCGCCGCATCCCCGTCGAGAGCGGCCGGAGTCGCAGACCCGTGGCCGCGTCGAACGCCGCGATGGGGTATTCCCAGGCGCCGGCCAAGCACTCTCCGCGGGCAGGATCGAGCTGGAGGAAGCCGCTCAGACCGAGGCCGTTCTTCTCGATCGCCAACGACCACTCCTCGTGACACATGTCGAGCATCCGCAGCAGGAGATCGGAGATCTCCGGCGACGGCTCGCGCCTTGCCGCGGCGAGCGCGCGGTCGAGCGCTTGGAGCGGCTCGTCGCCGCGCGAATTGAACGCGAGGATCGCGTCCTTCCACGCACCGAGCCGGTCGGCCTGGTGCGACAGTCGCGTCAACAGGACGATCGTGACGACCAGCGCCGCGAACACGACGCCTGTTGCGATCGACCAGACCGGATGGCGTTGACCGAAGCGAAGGATGCGCAGGAGCGGGCTCGCCCGCCGCGCCTTGACCGGCTCGAAGCGTTGCAGGCGCGCGAGATCGTCCGCGAAGTCCTGCATCGTGCGGTAGCGCCGCTCGATCGGCTTCTCGAGCGCGGTCTCGAGCACCGCGCGCAGCTCGCTCGACACGAAGGAGCGGCCGCGGCGCGGATCGTTCGGGTCGCTGTTCAACACGGCGTGCGAGAGCTCGTGCTGCGACGCGCCGGTGAACGGGCGTTCGAGGGTGACGGCCTCGTACAGCGACGCGCCGAGTGCCCACACGTCCGCGCGTCGGTCGCAGCGCTGACCGCGGTGCTGTTCCGGCGCCATGTAGGCCGGGGTGCCGAGCACGTCGCCGGTGAGAGTGAGCTCGGCGCCCGGGCTCGTCTCGTCGCGCGCGAGACCGAAGTCGAGGATCACCGGATCGCCGTCCGGCGTGATCATCAGGTTGCCGGGCTTGATGTCGCGGTGGATCACGCCGCTCTCGTGCGCGACGTGCAGGCTGCGCGCGACGCGTTCGAAGAGCGACAGCAATCGATGCAGGCGATGCCGCTCGCGCGACGTGCTCGAGCTCGACGCGACCGCGCGCGACGAGTCGGTCGGGAGATCGAGCACGCCGCCGTGGCCCGCTCCGCTCCGTGCCGCGGTGATCAGGCGCGCGAGCGACACGCCCGGCACGTAGCGCATCGCGATGAACGCCTGGCCGTCGGTCTCGCCGACTTCGTACACCGGGCAGATCAACGGATCGTCGAGCCGCGACGCGGCGCGCGCTTCGACGAGGAACCGCTTCAGCGCATCCTTCGATTCGAACCGCCCCGCGGCGCCGAGCACCTTGAGCGCGACGCGGCGCTGCAGGCGCGTGTCCTCCGCGAGGTAGACGACCGCTTGTCCGCCGCGGCCGAGCTCGTCGACGATGCGATAGTGTCCGACGAAGCGCGCGGGCTCGGCGGGATCGGCGCCGTTGCCGTCGACCGAGAGGCGCGCGTGGACGCGCTCGACGACGCCGTCGAACCCGGGAAACTGTCGCTGATAGTCGGCCAGCGATCGCGCGACGCCGCTCGCGCGGTCGTCGAGGATCGCGCGCAGGAGCGCGTTCACGATTCCGGGCGGATCGTTCATCGCGACCA
>CAZBOK010000008.1:0-30273 GCA_964493525.1 uncultured Phycisphaeraceae bacterium
ACCCCTACTCCTCCGCCGCTTGGTCTCACCGTTGGCGCGATCTCGAGCCGATCGCGCGACCAGCTCCGGTCGCATCGCCGCGGTCGTGGCATCTCCGCGACGCGGGGTGGCTCCACGGGCGCATCGATCCGTGTGCGACTCCGCGGGTCGCGTTCCGCTGAGTGCTCGAGTTGGCGTCGCACGAACTCACGCGGCGCGAGCCGACTACACTCGGACTCTCAGGAGCCATATGTTCGACGCGATCGTGAAGCAACTCGGGCATGTTCCACCCACCCCGACGCGCCGCGCGGGATTCACCGAGCGCCGTCTTCTCACGGGCGCCGACTCCCCGTACCAGAACGTGATCCTCGTCGACGCGGTCGCCGGCGCGGAGGTCGAGCTGCATCCGGTGCCGAACTCGGAATCGATCTTCATGGTCTCGGGGCGCGCGGAGGTGTTCGACGGATCGACGCGAAGCGTCCTCGGCCCGAACGACTTCGTGCACTTCCCGCCGGGCGCGGCGCACGGGATGAAGATCGTCGAAGGGCCCGCGCGCTACCTCGTGATCTTCGCGCCTGCGCGCAACTCGATGGCGACTGCGGGCGACATGAAAGCGGATTGGGACGCGCGCGCGCGGGAGAACGCGGAGCACTACATCGCGACGACGCAGTGGAAGTCGGAGGAGGAGTTCGACCGCTCCGGCGCGCGCGACGCGGAGCTGTTCTTCGCCGGCGACGAGGACCTGTTGACGAAGCAGGCGACGGTCCTCGACATCGGCTGCGGCATCGGCCGCATGGATCGCCACATCGCACCGCGCGTGAAGAAGCTGATCGGCATCGACGTCTCCGGCGAGATGGTGCGCCGCGCGCGCGAGCGGCTGCGCGGGCTCGGCAACGTCGAGTTCGTCGAGGGCGACGGCCGCTCGCTCGCGCCGCTCGCGAGCGCGTCGGTCGACGTCGTGTTCTCCCACATCTGCTTCCAGCACATGCCGAAGAGCGTGATGCGCGAATACTGCCGCGAGGCGCATCGCGTGCTCGTGCCGGGCGGGCGATTCCTGTTCCAGGTCCCGGAGACGCACGCGAGCGCGCCGCCGGATCCCGTCGACGCCGACACGTTCGAGATGAGGTATCACCGCGAGGCGGATCTGCGGATCCTGCTCGAGGGGCTCGGGTTCACGTGGGAAGGAGTCCGTCGCTACCGCGTCGCGGAAGCGACGCCGCCGTTCGATCACGTGCGGCCGCGCGTTCGGAAGTGAAGGATCCGGATGACGGGCGGGGGTGGGGTGTGCTTGCGACGCGCCGGCGGGTGTGGCCTCGCCCTTCAACTCTGAAAGGCGAAAGCAAGTGCGGAGGGGGATCGATTCCGCGCCGCGTTGCGGCGCGATCGATCCCCGACCTTTGATCGCGCAGGACGAGGGTGGATCTTGGTGCGCCCTCGCCGCGGGTCGTGGTCTTTGTGGTGCGCTCGTGGCTTGCAGATGGATCCCCGAGTCCTCGCCGTGCATCGGCGCGGCGCAGACTCGGGGGCGATCCTGTCGAGGTTCTGACTCGGACGTCGGGCGATTGGGGGTTGCCGCGGCGTGGGTGGGTCGCTGTTGCCGGCCGCGCGCGGGGTGCATTTCGAGAGAGCGGGCTCGCGCGGTGTGTGAAGGCGCAGGCCGCGGGGTCGCGAACGCCGTCGGTTTTCGCGATGGGCTGCTAAGGTGGCGCGGTGGCGTGCGCGCGGTGCGTGCGCGATCGACTTCGGCGAAGAGTGACGGGAGGTTTTTCGGATGGCTGCTGCGACGAGCGCGAACCAGAAGAAGATCATCGCCAACCAGATGGCGATCCTGAAGAACCAGTCGAAGATCGTCAGCAACCAGGCGACGATCATGTCGAACCAGAAGAAGATCCTCGGCAATCAGAAGCGGATCCTCTCGAAGTGAATTCTCGACGCCCCGCGCCGCGGTCGGCGCGGGGCGTCTCCGTTTCCCGCGCGATCGATCGCGACTCGACCGACGCGCGACGTCCACCCGAACGTGAAGGACCCTGCGATGGCGTTCCGCGTCGAGACCGACAGCCTCGGTGAAGTGAAAGTCCCGGCCGACCGTTACTGGGGCGCGCAGACGCAGCGCTCGCTCACGAACTTCAAGATCGGCGGCGAGCGCTTCCCCGCGCCGCTGGTCCACGCCTACGGCGTGTTGAAGCAGGCGGCGGCGCTCAGCAACGGCGAGCTCGGGCTGCTGACGAAGGACAAGGTCGATGTGATCGTGCGCGCTGCGCGCGAGGTCGCGGAAGGGAAGCTCGACGACGAGTTCCCGCTGGTCGTTTGGCAGACCGGCTCGGGCACGCAGACCAACATGAACGCGAACGAGGTGATCTCGAACCGCGCGATCGAGCTTGCGGGCGGGGTGATGGGCTCGAAGAAGCCGATCCACCCGAACGACGACGTGAACAAGGCGCAGAGCAGCAACGATTCGTTCCCGACGGTGATGCACGTCGCGGTGGTGCGCGAATGGCACTCGCGGCTGCTGCCGGCGTTGAAGCGGCTGCATGCGACGCTCGCGGCGAAGTCGAAGGCGTTCGAGCGCGTGATCAAGATCGGCCGCACGCACCTGATGGACGCGACGCCGCTCACGCTCGGCCAGGAGATCTCCGGTTGGGCGCAGCAGCTCGAGAACGGCGTCGCGCGCGTCCACTCGGTGATGCCGCGACTGCTCGAGCTCGCACTCGGCGGCACGGCCGTCGGCACCGGGCTCAACACGCACCCGAAGTTCGCCGACCTTGCCATCGGCCACATCGCGAAGCTGACCGGCCTGCCGTTCAAGGCGGCGCCGAACCGCTTCGAGGCGCTCGCGGCGCACGACGCGCTGGTCGAAGCGCACGGCGTGTTGAAGACCATCGCGTGCTCGCTGAACAAGATCGCGAACGACGTGCGGTGGCTCGCGTCCGGGCCGCGCTGCGGCATCGGCGAGATCAAGATCCCCGAGAACGAGCCGGGCAGCTCGATCATGCCGGGCAAGGTGAACCCGACGCAGAGCGAGGCGATGACGATGGTCTGCGCGCAGATCCTCGGCAACGACGTCGCGGTGAACATCGGCGGCGCGTCCGGCAACTTCGAGCTGAACGTGTTCAAGCCGCTGATCGTGCACAACGTGCTGCGCTCGACGCGGCTGCTCGCCGACGCGATGGAGAGCTTCGACGAGAACTGCGCGGTCGGCATCGAGCCGGACGAGAAGCGCATCAAGGAGCTGCTCGACAAGTCGCTGATGCTCGTCACCGCGCTCAACCCGACGGTCGGCTACGACAACGCGGCGAAGATCGCGAAGAAGGCCCACAAGGAAGGGACGACGTTGAAGGAAGCGGCGATCGCGCTCCAGCTCCTCGACGCCGCGCAGTTCGACAAGGCGGTGCGCCCCGAGGACATGCTCGGACCCAAGGGATGACGCCGATGGACTGGGCGACCGTCATGCATGCCTTGTCCGTCGCCGGCATGCTGCTGCTCGTCATCGCGTTCATCCTGAACCAGCGCGGCAAGCTCCTCGCGACCTCGAAGACCTACCTCCTGATGAACGGGGTCGGGTCGCTCTTCCTCACCGTGTACTCGATCTACATCTGGCAATGGGTGTTCGCGGTGCTCGAAGGGTTCTGGTGCTTCGTGAGCTTCCAGCCGCTCACGCGACGTCCGGCCGCCAAGGTTTGACCGCAGGGTCGCGATCAGCCGATATTCCTTCATCGGCGCTGCGCCGGTAGCATCCCGGAATTCGTCCGGAACCGCGTTCCGACGCAACCCGTAACACCCGCCCGCTTTCCTCGTGGAGTCTCCGCATGAGCTCGAGCATCCGCCGCGCCGGTCTGGCCGGTCTCGCCGCGGTCGGCGCGCTGAGTTTCGCGCCCGGCCTCGTCGCCGCCGACAAACCGAAGATCAAGCCGAGCGTGACCTACGCCAAGACGTGGGACGCCGCGTTGGAGGAAGGCAAGGCGTTGAACGTGCCGCTCGTGGTGCACAGCCACGGCTTCTACTGAGGCCCGTGCTGGGGCATCCATTCTGCCGTGATGCAGAATGACGACTACATCAAGTTCACCGACAAGAACACCGTTGAGGTCATCGCGCTCGGCAGCCTCGAAGACGGCGTCGCGAAGAAGGACAAGCGAGCGCAGACGTACACGAAGGAAGTGGACGGGCAGAAGTTCGAGTACCTGGTCGAGTTCCCGAACCTCACGATCGACGAGATGATCGAGCTCAACAAGAGCAAGGCAGCGACCTACAACGACACGGGGCACATCCCGTTCTGTTGCATCGTCGATCCGTGGACCGAGAAAGAGATCGTGCGGCTGCCGACCATCTCGGTCTCGAAGATCGAGGAGGCGGTGAAGGACGCGCGCAAGCAGCTCGTGAAGGAGCACGGAGCGGGCCTCGATCGCGCGGTGCTGCGCCAGGTCGCGGACGCCGAGCGGGACGCGCTGTCTTCGTCCGACGGCGGCGACTTCGCGAAGGCGCTCGCTGCGCTCGAGAAGCCGGCGAAGGCGGCGAAGGACGCGCAGCCGCTGGTCGATCGATTGAGCCACGCACGGGAGCAGGTCATCGCGAAGGCGCAGGCTGCGCTCGACGCGGCGATCGCGCAGTGCGACGATGACGCGGCCGCGGGCAAGAAAGCGTTGTCGGCGCTCGTGACGAAACTGAAGGGCACCGGCCTCGAGAAGCAGGCGGCCGACAAGCTCAAGGAACTTTCGAGCCCCACCGGAGGGTAGTCGCGGTCCCGACGTGCCGCTCGTGAGCGGGACCGATTGAGTTCATCCGAAGGAGGATGTCCATGAAGGTCTCGCTCGTCGTGGCGCTCGCCGCCGCGGCCATCGTCACGTCCGTCTCGGCCATGACCGCGTTCGCCGGCGACAAGCCGAAGCCGAAGCCGACGGTCACGTTCGCGAAGAGCTGGGAGGCGGCGCTCGCCGAAGCCAAGCTGCTGAACGTGCCGATCGTCGTGCACAACCACGGCTTCTACTGCGGTCCATGCTGGGGCATGCATCAGTCGGTGCTGCAGAACGCGGACTACATCAAGTTCGCCGAAAAGAGCACCGTCGAGGTGATCGCCGAGTCGCGCCTCGACGAGGGTTGGACCAAGAAGGAAGAGCGCGCCGCGACCTACACGAAGACCGAGAACGGCAAGAAGGTCGAGTACATGGTCGAGTGGCCGAACCTGACCTACGACGAGATGATCGAACTCGACAAGAGCCCGGCCGGCCACTTCAACGACACGGGGTTCGTCCCCTTCACCTGCCTCGTCGACCCCTACACCGAGAAGGAGATCACCCGCATCAAGGCGAACGCCGCGGGCGCGATCATCGAAGCGGTGAAGGACGCGTCGAAGTCGCTGGTGAAGGAGCACGGCGCCGGCATCGCTCGCGCGACGTTGCGTCAGGTGTCGGACGCCGAGGGCGAGAGCGCGGACTGCGTCGCGAGCGGCGAGTTCGGCAAGGCGATCGCCGCGCTCGACAAGGTGTCGAAGGGTTTGAAGGACGCGCCGCAGATGCTGACCGAGCGGTTGGACAAGGCGCGCGCGGACGTGATCGCGAAGGCGGAAGCCGCGCTCGACGCCGCGACCGAGAAGAAAGATCTCTCGGCGCTCGTCTCCAAGCTGAAGGGCACCGGCCTCGAGCAGAAGGCGGCCGACAAGTTGAAGGATCTGTCGGCGTCCGCCGGAGGCTGATCCCGCTCAGGTCTCGCCGCGCAGGAACAACGGCCAGAACTTCACGCCGCGCTCGCGCCTCAAGAACCAGAGGTGCAGCGCGGCGAACGTAATGTCGACCCACGCGAAGACGTGGAAGAACGGCGCGATCTTGCCGGTCGCCGCATACCCCGCGAGGTAGAGCCCGCCGCCGGCGCGGATGAAGATCGCGCCGGCGACGTTGCGGAGGCTCCGTTCGAGATCGTGCGCGGGGAACAGGTAGAACGCCGCGAGTCCGCACAGCACGACGCCCTGCATGCGCGCGTAGAAAGGCTCGGCGGGGAACGGCACGGGGAGGATGTGCGACAACGGCTCGAGCGCGAGGATCACCGAGAGGCCGAGGATCGCGTCGTACACTCCGCCGATCCACAGCGTGAGCCGAAGTCGCGGCGCGTCGGGAACGCCCGAACTCGTCCGCGGTGCATCCGTGCGATTCATGCGCGCCGTTCTACCCGACTCGCGACGCGGCGCGTTGAGTCGCTCGGGCGGTCGAGCTAGCTTGTGCCGCCCTTCGGAGGAGACCTCGACATGAGCGACGCGCGCAACGTGATCATCATCGGCTCGGGCCCCGCCGGTTACACCGCCGGCATCTACGCGAGCCGCGCGAACCTGAGACCGCTCATGTTCGAGGGCCTGCAGGCGGGCGGCCAGTTGATGATCACCACCGACGTCGAGAACTACCCGGGTTTCCCCGAAGGCGTGACCGGCCCCGAGCTGATGGAGAAGTTCAAGAAGCAGGCCGAGCGCTTCGGCACCGAGACGATTCCGCAAAACGTCGATGCCGTCGACTTCTCGCAGCGGCCGTTCAAGGTGACGTCCGAAGGAAAGGACTTCCACGGCCACACCATCATCGTCGCGACCGGCGCGACCGCGAAGCTGCTCGGCATCGAGTCCGAGCAGAAGCTGATGGGCTTCGGCGTGTCGGCGTGCGCGACGTGCGACGGCTTCTTCTTCAAGGACAAGGACGTCCACATCGTCGGCGGCGGCGACACGTGCATGGAGGAGGCGAACTTCCTCACGCGCTACGCCAAGAAGGTGCACGTCGTGCACCGCCGCGACACGCTGCGCGCGTCGAAGATCATGCAGGAGCGCGCGTTCAAGAACCCGAAGATCGACTTCGTGTGGGACAGCGAAGTGATCGAGGTGCTCGACCCGGCGAAGCGCGCCGTGTCCGGCGTCAAGGTGAAGAACCTGAAGACCGGCGCGGTCACCGTGCGTCCGACCGAAGGTCTCTTCATCGCGATCGGCCACTCGCCGAACACAAAGGTGTTCGAAGGTCAGCTCGCGATGAACGACGTCGGATACCTGAAGACGACCCAGACGACGCGCACCAGCGTCGACGGCGTGTTCGCGTGCGGCGACGTGATGGATCCGGTGTGGCGCCAGGCGATCACGGCGGCGGGCACCGGTTGCGCGGCCGCGATCGACGCGGAGCGCTGGCTCGAGGCGAAGGGCCTCGGGCACTGATCGCGCGCGTCAGGCCTCCTTCGCCGCGAGGTCGAGCATCTTCCGCGCGAGCGCGGAGAGACCGAGCCCGTCGATCTCGTCCGGATCCACGAAGCGCAGCCCGCTCTCGTCCGCGATCGGCGCGACGGTGCGCGTGTCCGCCGCGGCGTCGCGCACGAGCTGGCTGAGCGCGCCGGTCTCGTGGCCCGCGAAGAATGCGTCGTAGACTTCGGCGCGGATCCGCCGGAACGTGATCGTGTGCTTCGCCTCGCCGAGCGGCTCGAGCGAGCGCACCTTCACTCCGAGCGACTCGGCGACGAATCGAGTGAGCGCGCGGCGCGCGTCCGCGTCGGCCGCGAGCTCGATCGCGGGGAGATCGAACAGCCCGCCCATCAGCGTTCCGGTTCGGCGTCGCACGAGTCCGACCTTCCCACTCTTGCGGATCAACGCCGCGGCGACGCGCACCGGGACCGACTCGCGCCGAGCGCGCGGCGTCGGGAACCTGTCGACGACGTTCTGCTTGCGCGCCGCGCACGCGTGCGCGAGCGGACAGATCAGGCAGCGCGGCGTGCGCGGGAGGCAGACCGTCGCGCCGAGCTCCATCAGCGCCTGGTTGAAGTCGCCGGGCCGATCGCGATCGAGCAGCTCGCTCGCCAGCTCCCAGAACCGCTTCGCGGCCTGCGGCTGCCGCAGCTCCCCTTCGACGAGGAACAGCCGCGCGAGAACGCGCGCGACGTTCCCGTCGACGAGCGGCTCGGGCAGTGAGAACGCGATCGACGCGATCGCGCCCGCGGTGTAGCGGCCGACGCCGGGCAGCTCGCGAATCTGCTCGACGTCCGCGGGGATCGCGCCGCCGTGTTGTTCGACGACGTGCTGCGCCGCGCGCCGGAGGTTGCGCGCGCGCGAGTAGTACCCGAGCCCGGACCACAATCGCAGCAGCTCCGCCTCGTCCGCCGCGGCGAGCGACGCGGGGTCCGGGAAGCGCGCGATGAATCGATCGAAGTAGCGAATCACCGCTTCGACGCGCGTCTGCTGGAGCATGAACTCGGAGACGAGCACGCGCCACGGATCCTGCGAGCGACGCCACGGCAGATCGCGTGCGTGGCGCGCGAACCATGCGACCAACGGTTCCGCGATGGGACGGGACGGCTCCGGCATGGCCGGCGCATGGTACTTCGACGCGAGCGCGCTGCGCCCGCGGAAGGCCGACCTCGACGCGCGCGCTACTTCGTCAGCGCTTCCGCCACCGGTTCGGACTCCGGCAGCGACGCGAGGAACACGATCGTCACGAGGAATGCGAGGAAGAGGATCGCGACGAAGGTGCCGACGCGCGACTCGGAGCGCAGTGGCAGGTCACGTTGCGTGTCACCGGTGTAGGAATTCATGGCAGCGATCGATCCGGCGGTGCTGGCCGAAAAAGGTGGGCCTCGGCGTGATCCTCGGGGAGAAGGGGGGAATTCCTTGGTGGTGAGTCAGACCAGCGCCGAAGCCCAGGTTCGTTCCGAGAAGCCCATCCGATTCGGTGCGACCTCGTTCGAGGTCACCGGAGAATCTTCTGTCAAACCGGAGGAGACGGCAACGGGTCTCCCGCCGCACGTCGTGCTTCGCGGGCGAGCCGCTCGCAACGTGCGGAACACTGCCTTCGATCCGGTTTTCGGGCTCTTCGTCCCGTCAGTTTCCTGATCGGGGCCCTTTTGAGAGTGGGCCGCGCCTGGGTGTTCCGTGAAGACTCCAGCTTTTCGTCGTTTCGCGCGGTTCCCGCGCCGGTCCGCCGCGACCTTCGGCCGGCGGTTGCGCCGCTATGATCCGCGGTCTTCCGTCCCGGAGTCCGGGTGCCGATCCTCCAACGCAAGCTGCTGAAAGAGATCCTCTTGAACGCGGGGATCACGTTCGGCGTCGTCTCGATGGTTCTCATCATCGGCGGCGCCCTCAGCGTCCTGCACAAGACCGAGTTCGTGACGCTCTCGACGTTCATCCAGGGCGTCCTGTTCTTCCTCGCCAAGCAGCTCGACAAGACACTGCCGATGACCGTCCTGGTCGCGGTGGTGACGACCTATGGCCGAGCGTCCGCCGAGAACGAGATCAACGCGATGCGGGCGGCGGGCATCCACCTCTACTTCGCGCTGGTTCCCGCCCTCGTGTTCGGGTCGGTCGCCGCCGCGGCGATCCTCTACGTGAACGATCGGGTGTCCCCGCGCCTCACCCTGAACGCGGTCGAGATCCTCCAGGGGGGGCTCGGCCCGGCGATCCAATCGATGCGCGAGCGCGGCGAGAACTACCTCGCGCTCGGCAAGCGACAGACGCTGATCTGCCGCGACATCGACGAGCACGGCAACCTGCTCGACGTGCGCTTCAAGAAGTACCGCAAGGCGGACGAGGGCGCGTCGCCGCTTGAGATGGAGCTGCACGCGAAGGTGATGCGCATCGACGTCAACGAGAAGCGGCAGGTCGCGATCCTGCAGATGCACGACGTGATCAACCTGGTCGGCGAGGGGAAGGAGTCCCACGTCGCCGACTTCACCTGGCCGATCTCGCTGCGCGATGAAGACGTGGTGAAGAACCTCCCGCAGCAGTCGCTCGCCGAGCTCGTCGCGTCCGAGTCGCGCACGACCGAGGAGACCAAGAAGAAGGAGATCCGCGCGACGACCGCCGAGTTCCACAAGCGCGTCGCGAGCTCGTTCGCGTGCTTCCTGTTCGTGCTGATCGGCGTGCCGCTCGCGATCATCTTCCGGCACGGCAACCGCATGGTCGCGTTCCTGATCGCGTTCCTGATCGCGCTCGTCGTGTACTACCCGACGTTCATCCTCGGGGAGGTGCTCGCGAAGGAGGCCGAGAAGCTGCCGATCTGGCTCTCGATCTGGTCGGGCTCGTTCGTGCTCGGGCTGCTCGGCATCGGGCTCGTGCGCGTGGTCTTCCGGAGGTAGCGCGCAGTGCTGCAGAAGCTCGACCGCTACGTCTCCTCCTACTTCATCTCCTCCTACGGAGTGTGCCTGCTCTTCTTCGTGGGCATGTTCGTGCTCATCGACCTCTTCGCGAAGAGCGACGACATCCTCGCGCGCGCCGGCGAGCTCGGGGGCATGGGCTACTCCGCGGGATTCCTGACGGTGCAGTACTACGCGCTGCAGATCCCCTTCATCTTTCTGCAGGTCGCCCCGTTCGTGACGGTGATGGCCGCGATGTTCGCGATCTCGCGCCTGCGCCGGAACAACGAGCTCGTTCCGATGATCGTCTCGGGCCGCTCGATCTTCCGCGTGCTCACGCCGGTGTTCGTGTTCGCGTCCGTGCTCGCGAGCGGCATGGTGCTCGTGCAGCAGTTCGTGGCGCCGCCGCTCGCGGACGCCCGCGAACGCGTGCGGTCGCTCCTGCTCTCCGGCAAGGAGGAGCGCCGCCTCGACGGCTTCTACTTCCCGTCGCGCGAGGTCTGCGTTCACGTCGAGGACTACAACATCGCGACGAAGAACATCGGCGACTTCGACGTGTCGGAGCTCGGCACGCTGCCGCCCGCGCCGCCGATGATCGGGAAGAACGCGCAGTGGAACTCCGAACACGGGGCGTTCGAGTTCGCCGCCACCGTCCCTGACGGCCTCGATCCGAAGGTCACGCGCACCGAGACGCGGTCGCTCCCCGCGCGCCTGACGCCCGACATCATCGAGTCGGTCACGCGCGGCCCGTATGACCTCTCGTACTCGCAGATCCTCTACCTCTTCCAGAACACCGACGAGCGCACGCGCAACAAGTGGAAGGTGCTGCTCCACTACCACCTGACGTTTCCGCTCTCGAACGTGCTCCTGCTCATGCTCGGTCTGCCGTTCGTGCTCCGCCAGGAGACGCGCAGCCACCTGCTCGGGATGATGACGTCGATCCTGATCTGCGCCGCCTACTTCTCGTTCGACGCCGTGATGCGCAACCTCGGCGAACAGCAGGCGCTGCACCCCGTGCTCGCGGCGTGGTTCGGCGTGATCTTCTTCGGCTCGCTCGGCGTGATCCTGATCGACAACGTGAAGACGTGAACGGCGAACAGCCCGCTGAGAAACTCCGCCGGCGTTCGCCCGGCTGCGGAGCGCGGATGGCGGCGTTGCTCGTCGTCACCGTATCTCTCCGCTGATACGCCTCCTCCTCGCGCCTTGCCTCCGCACTCCTCGCTCGGGCTCGGCGCTCGCCGGACTCTTTCAACGGGCCTGCTACGTCTCGTCGATCACCAGCCGGTAGCCGACGCCGGTCTCCGTCACGAAGTGCTTCGGACGCGCGGCGTCCTCCTCGAGCTTGCGCCGCAACTGCGCCATGTACACGCGCACGTAGTGCGCCTCCTCCGTGCAGTGCTCGCCCCAGACCTCTTTCAGGATCTGGCGGTGCGTCAGCACGCGGCCCGCGTGGCGGATCAGCGCGAGGAGGAGCTTGTATTCGATCGGCGTCAGCTTCACTTCCTCGTCGGCGACGAACACGCGGCGATGGACGAGATCGACGCGCACGCGCCCGAAGCGGACGTCGGGCGCGTCGACGCCCGACTCGTCACGCGCGCCGTGCCGCAGCGCGACGCGCAGCCGCGCGAGCAGCTCGGCCGACCCGAACGGCTTGGTGAGGTAATCGTCGGCGCCGAGGTCGAGCGCCGTCACCTTCTGCTCCTCCTGCTCGCGAGCGGACAGCACGATCACCGGCGTCTTCGACCACTCGCGCAGGCTCTTCAGCGTGTCGAGCCCGTCCTGATCGGGGAGCCCGAGGTCGAGGAGGATCACGGCGGGCGATTGCCCGGCCGCGGCCGCGAGCCCTTCTTTCGCGTTGTCGGCCTCGAACACGCGCATCCCGTGGCCCTCGAGGAGCGCGCGCAGGAAGCGGCGCAACTGCCGGTCGTCCTCGATCACGAGCACGAGGTTCTGCGAGTCGGTCACGCGCGCCCTCCCGCGATCGGTTTCGGCGCCGCGCCGAGCGGCAACGCGAGCCCGAACGTCGCTCCGCCGCCCGCGCGATTCGCCGCCCAGATCCTGCCGCCGTGCGCCTCGACGATCGCCTTGCAGATGGTGAGGCCGAGGCCCGCCCCCGGCGCGTCCTTCGCGCGGCCGCGATAGAACTTGTCGAACACTCGCACGCGCTCGTCCTCGTCGAGGCCGGGGCCGCGATCCGAGACCTCGATCACCAGCTCGTGCTCGCGCTCGCGCGCCGTCACTTCGATGGCGCCGTCCGCGGGGCCGTACTTCGCCGCGTTCTCCAGCAGGTTGATCAGCACCTGCTCGATCAGGAGCGCGTCGAACGGCGCGAGCGCGACGTCCGGATCGACCTCCACCTTCAGATCGTGCCCCGCGAGCCGACCGCCGAGGCGACCGATCGCCGAGCCGATCACCTCCTCCGGGACTTGCCACTCCTTCTTCACCTTCAGCCCGCCGCCTTCGATGCGCGTCATCTCGAGGAGGTTCTGCAGCAGGCGACCGAGGCGCGCCGCCTCCTCGAGGATCGCGCGCGTCAGGTCCTTGCGGACGGAATCGTCGAGGCGCGCCTGCTTCTCGATCAGCGTGCTCGCGGCGCCGACGATGCCGGCGAGCGGGGTGCGCAGATCGTGCGACACCGAGCTCAGGAGTGCGCTGCGCATCTGCTCCGACTTCACCTGCACGCGCGCGTCCTCCGCCTCGCTCGCGAGGACGACGCGCTCGACCGCGTGCGCCACGTTCGTCGTGAACGCGTCGAGCAGCGCTCGCGACTCCGGGTGGCGGACCGCGCGTGAGTCGTCGTCGATGCGGACGCCGGCGACGCCGAACACGCGCTCGCCCGCTTTCAGCGGCAGGTACAGCCCCGCCGACCCCGGCAACGTCGGCGTGCCGGAGCCCGCCGGCTGCGCGTGCGCGCGACACCACTCGGCGACCGCCAGCTCGGGCTTCTCGTTCAGGACGCGGCCGCGGGATGCGACCGTCGCGAGCGCGCCGCCGGCGTCGGGCGCGAACAGCGTGACGTCGAAGCCGAGCGCGCCGTGGATCGACCGCGCCGCGGTCTCGAACACGCTCGCGGCGTCGTCGCACTCCGCGAGGTCGCGCGAGAGGTCGTAGAGCGCCGCCGCCGTCCGCTCGCGCTTGCGCGCCGCGCGTGCTTGCCCGACGACGCGCTGCGCGAGGCTCGAGAGCAGCATGCCGATCCCCGTCATCACGACGAAGGTCAGCACGTGTCGCACGTCGGAGACGGTGAACGTCGAGTAGGGGGGGACGCAGAAGAAGTCGTAGGCCGCGACCGCGAGCAGCGTCGTCAGCAGCGCCGGTCCGCGCGGCAGCGCGAAGGCCGCGACGGCGATCCCGACCAGGAACAGCATCGCGAGGTCGGTCTCGACCACGGTGTCGCGCAGCCACGCGGCGACGATCGCGCAGGCCGCCACGATCACCGGCGCGACGGCGTACCCGAGCCACGGGACGCGACCGCGCGAGCGATCCTCCGTGCCGCGCGCCGCCGACTCGATCTCGCCGGGGCCGCCCGAGACGATGTGCACCTCGATCGCGCCCGCTTCGCGCATCACGTCCTGCACGAGCGTGCCGCGCTGCAGCACGCGCCAACCGGCGCGTGCCGGCGACCCGATCACGATCATCGTCGCGTTGTGGGCGCGCGCGAACTCGAGCAGCGCCGTCGAGATCCGCAGTCCCTCGACCACCCGCGTGCGCGCGCCGAGCTGCTCCGCGAGCAGCAGGTGCTGCAGCACCCGCTCCTCGTCGTCCTCCGACGCTCGTGCGCGGTACGGCGTCTCGACGTGGACCGCGAGCCACTCCGCATGCAGGCTCTGGGCCATCCGGCTCGCGGTGCGGATGACGCGCGCCGACAGCGGACTCGGCCCGACGCAGACCAGGAGCTTCGCCGCCGCGGGCCACACCGTCGGAATGTCGTGCTCGCGGCGATAGGCCTCCATGTCGACGCCGACGCGCTCGGCGGCTTTGCGCAGCGCGAGTTCGCGCAGCGCGATGAGGTTGCCTTTCTTGAAGAAGTTGTCGAGCGCACGTCGCCCCGCGGCGCCGACGTAGACCTTTCCCTCCTCGAGCCGCTGGATCAGCTCCTCCGGGGGGAGGTCGACCAGCTCGATCTCGTCGGCGCGCTCGAGGACCGAATCGGGCAGCGTCTCGCGCACGGTCACGCCGGTGATCTGCGCGACGACGTCGTTCAGGCTCTCGACGTGCTGGATGTTCAGCGTCGAGTAGACGTCGACGCCGTCGTCGAGCAGCTCGAGCACGTCCTGGTACCGCTTCTCGTGGCGCGAGCCCGGCGCGTTCGTGTGCGCCAGCTCGTCGACGAGGAGGAGCTGCGGCCGACGCGCGCGGGCCGCGTCGAGATCGAACTCCTCGAGCTCCGCGCCGCGCCATGCGACCTTCCGCTTCGGGAGCGTCTCGATGCCGGCGAGCAGCGCGGCGGTCTCGGCGCGTCCGTGCGTCTCGACGACGCCGGCGACGACGTCGACGCCCTCGCGCCGCCGCACGCGCGCCGCCTCGAGCATCGCAAACGTCTTCCCGACTCCCGGGGCCGCGCCGAGGAACAGCTTGAGCCGCCCGCGCGACGAGACGCGCTCATCCGCCTGCACGCGGCGAAGGAGCGCGTCGGGATCCGGTCGCGACTCGGGCCCGTCGGTCATCACGATCAAGCTACCTCAGTGCTTCGAGCCATCGAGGCCTTCGAGCGCGAGGTTCAACTCGAGGACGTTCACGCCGGGCTCGCCGAGGAGACCGAACTGCCGCTCGCGCGTGGACCGCCGCACGAGCTCGCGGACTCGATCCGGATCGACCCCGCGCACGCGCGCGACGCGAGCAACCTGCCACTCCGCCGCCGCCGGCGAGATCTCCGGGTCGAGCCCGCTCGCGGACGCGGTGACGAGGTCGACGGGGATCGCCGCGCGGTTGTCCGGGTCTTCCGCGCGCAGCGCCGCGACGCGCGCCCGCACCGCTTCGACGAGCGCCGGATTGGTCGGACCGAGGTTCGACCCGCTCGACGCGTTCGCGGCGTACGCGGGCGTCGTCGCCGACGGACGCGAGTGGAAGAACCTCGGCGCGGCGAACTGCTGCCCGATCCGCTCCGAGCCGATCACGCGGCCGTTCGATTCGATGAGGCTCCCTTCCGCCTGCCGCGGGAACGCGAGGCGCGCGATGCCGGTGATCGCGAGCGGGTACGCGAACCCGACCAGGGCCGTGAACACGAGCAAGAGAATGACGCTGATGCGCAGCATGGCGAGTCTCCTCACGCGATCCCGAGCGAGTCGATGACGAGGTCGATGACCTTGATCCCGATGAACGGCAGGATCACCCCGCCGACGCCGTAGACGAGGCCGTTCCAGCGCAGGAGCCGCGCGGCCGAGAGCGGGCGGAACTTCACGCCTTTCAACGCGAGCGGGATCAGCGCGATGATGATGAGCGCGTTGAAGATCACCGCCGACAGGACCGCGCTCTCCGGCGAGCCGAGGCGCATGACGTCGAGCGCGCGCAGACCCGGGTAGATCGAGACGAACGCCGCGGGCAGGATCGCGAAGTACTTCGCGAGGTCGTTCGCGAGCGAGAACGTCGTGAGCGCGCCGCGCGTCATCAGGAGCTGCTTGCCGATCGTGACGACCTCGATCAGCTTCGTCGGATCGGAGTCGAGGTCGACGAGGTTCGCCGCCTCCTTCGCTGCCTGCGTGCCGGAATTCATGGCGAGCGCGACGTCGGCCTGCGCGAGCGCCGGCGCGTCGTTCGTGCCGTCGCCCGTCATCGCCACCATCTGACCGAGCTGCTGCCGCTCGCGGATCAACGCCAGCTTCTTCTCGGGCATCGCTTCCGCGAGGAAGTCGTCGACGCCCGATTCGGCCGCGAGCGCCGCCGCGGTCTCCGCGTTGTCGCCGGTGATCATCACCGTGCGGATGCCCATGCGGCGCAGCTCGGCGAACCGCTCGCGGATCCCGTGCTTCAGCACGTCCTTCAAGCGGATGACGCCGAGCACGTCGCTCCCGTCGGCGACCACGATCGGCGTCGCGCCGTCGCGCGCGACGCGGCTGATCGCCGCCTTGACGTCGGCGCCGACGCGTCCGCCGAGCTTCGCGACGTGCGCCTCGACCGAATCCGGCGCGCCCTTGCGGAGTCGGCGGCCGTCGGTGTCGACGCCGCTCATGCGCGTCTGCGCGGTGAATTCGACGAACCGCGCGCCGGCGAGCTTCGCGCGCAGCGCCGCGAGGTCCTGGTCCTTGCCGGCGAGCTGGACGATGCTCTTTCCCTCCGGAGTCTCGTCCGCCATCGACGACCACAGCGCCGCCTCCGCCAATCGATCGGCGCTGACGCCCGCCGCGGGGATCAGCTCGACCGCCTGGCGGTTGCCGTGCGTGATCGTGCCGGTCTTGTCGAGCAGCAGCACGTCGACGTCGCCCGCGGCCTCGACCGCGCGACCGGACATCGCGACGACGTTCGCGCCGGCCATGCGGCCCATGCCCGCGATGCCGATCGCCGAAAGCAGCGCGCCGATCGTGGTCGGGATCAGGCAGACGAGCAGCGCGATCAGCACCGTGAGCGTGATCGGCGCGCCGCGTCCGGCGGCGTCGACCGCGTAGACCGAGTACGGCAGCAGCGTGGCGCACGCGACCAGGAAGATGATCGTGAGCGACGCGAGAAGCACGTCGAGCGCGATCTCGGTCGGCGTCTTGCGTCGCTTCGCACCTTCGACCATCGCGATCATGCGGTCGAGGAAGCTCGCGCCGCGCTCGGACGTGACGCGCACGATGATCCAGTCGGAGAGCACGCGCGTGCCGCCGGTCACCGCACTGCGATCGCCGCCGCTCTCGCGGATCACCGGTGCGCTCTCGCCCGTGATCGCGCTTTCGTCGACGCTCGCGATGCCGCCGATCACCTCGCCGTCGGCGGGGATGAACTCGCCGGCCGGGACGTACACGACGTCGCCTTTCTCGAGGCTCGCCGCCGAGACGTGGATCGCGGTCGCCTTGTCGGTCGGATCGACAAGGCGCCGCGCGAGGATCTCCTGGCGCGACCGCTTGAGGGAGTCCGCTTGCGCGCGACCGCGTCCTTCGGCGACGGCTTCGGCGAAGTTCGCGAACAGCACGGTGAACCACAGCCACACCGCGACCTGCGCGATGAACCCGGGCGCGGCCTCGCCGACGCCGCCGAGCGCCTGGATCCACAGCGCGGTCGTGAAGACGGCGCCCACTTCGACGACGAACATCACGGGGTTCTTGATCTGCCGGCGCGGGTCGAGCTTCACGAACGCGTCGAGGACGGCGCGTCGCACGATCGCGGCATCGAACAGGCTCTGCATGCGTTGGCGTCGGGACATGTTCGTTCTCCGCGCTAACCGTGGGAAGGAAGCGAGAGGTGCTCCGCGATCGGGCCGAGCGCGAGCGCCGGGAAGAAATTGAGGGCGGCGGAGAGGAGGATCACGCCGACCAGGACGATCACGAACAGGACGCCGTGCGTCGGCATCGTGCCGGCGGTCACGGGCGACTTCTTCTTCCGCGCGAGCGCTCCCGCCATCGCGATCAGCGGGACGGCGGTCGCGTAGCGTCCGATGAGCATCGCGATGCCGAGGCCGTAGTCGGAGAACGGCGTGTTCGCCGTGTATCCGCCGAACGCTGAGCCGTTGTTGTTGGCGGCCGACGACCAGGCGTACAGCACTTCGCTGAAGCCGTGCGAGCCCGGGTTCGCCATGCCGCCGCGACCCGCGTCGGTGAACAGCGCGATCGCGGTCCCGATCAGCACGGTGCAGGTCACGACGAGGACCGAGAGCGACGCCATCTTCAGCTCGAACGGCTCGATCTTCTTGCCGAGATACTCCGGCGTGCGGCCGACCATCATCCCGCACACGAAGACGGCGATCACGACGAACGCGAGCATGCCGTAGAGGCCGGAGCCGACGCCGCCGAAGATCACCTCGCCGAGCTGGATCAGGAGCAGCGGGATCATCCCGCCGAGCGGCGTGAACGAATCATGCATCGCGTTCACCGAGCCGTTCGACGCGCACGTCGTCGCCGTCGCCCACAGCGCGGAGTTCGCGATCCCGAAGCGCGTCTCCTTCCCCTCCATGTTGGGACCGTCGACGCCGAGCGCGGCGATCCGGTCGTTCCCGGACTGCTCGGCCCACACGCACGCGGCGAGCGCGAGCAGGAAGACGATCGACATCGCGGCGAACAGCGCGCGGCCTTGCCGCGAGTCGCCGACCATCCGGCCGAACGTGAAGCAGAGCGCTCCGGCGATCAGCAGGATCGAGAGGCACTCGATCAGGTTCGACAGCGGGCTCGAGTTCTCGAAGGGATGGGCGGAGTTGACGTTGAAGTAGCCGCCGCCGTTCGTGCCGAGCTGCTTGATCGCGACCTGCGACGCCACCGGCCCGACGAAGATCGACTGCTCGGTCGCGCCGCCCGCGGACTCGACGAGCTGCGCGGAGTGCGCGCCGTTCAGGGTCTGCGGGACGCCTTGGCTGACGAGCAACAGCGCGACGACGATCGACAGCGGAACGAGCACGTAGAGCGTGCCGCGCACGAGGTCGACCCAGAAGCTCCCGACCGTTTCCGAGTTCTTCCGAGCGAACCCGCGGATGACCGCCGCGAGCACGGCCATGCCGGCCGCCGCGGACAGGAAGTTCTGCACCGCGAGACCCGCCATCTGCGTGAGATGGGTCATCGTCGACTCGCCGCCGTACGCCTGCCAGTTCGTGTTCGTGACGAAGCTGACCGCGGTGTTGAACGCGAGATGGAAGCTCGCGACGTCCGGCAGTCCGTTCGGGTTCAGCGGGAGCCGTCCTTGGAGCAGTTGCAGCGCGATCAGCACGACGAGCCCCGCGGCGCTGAACACGAGGAACGCCGCGGCGTAGCGCCGCCACGTCATCTCCTCGTCGGGCGAGATCCCGCAGAGGCGGTAAATCAATCGCTCGATCGGGCCGAGTGCGCGGTCGATGCCGCACGACTTCCCGGTGTAGACGCGCGCGATGAACGCGCCGAGCGGCGGCGCGAGGAGCACGAGCAGCGCGAAGTACAAGACGAGCTGGAGGATCGCGTTCGTCGTCACGACACGACCTCCGGCTTCAGCAGCACGACGAACAGGTAGACGAGCAGGGCGACCGCAACGATCGCCGCGACCCACAGCATCAGCGTCATTGCCGCGCCTCCGCGAAACCGCGAACGACGCGAACGATAGGTCGAGGCGTGTCAGGGCGCTCTCAAGCGGGAACGCGCCGGTATCAAGGCGCCGTCAAAGCGGCGGCTTGATGCCGCATTGATGCGCGGAGCGAACGCCTTGAGACGACATTGACGGCGCGCGCACTAGGTTCTCGAGCGGTCTCGAAACCCACGGAGAGGTTGGCACATGAGAACCTCGTCGCTCCCGCTCGTCTGGCTCGCCCTCGCTCCCGCGCTCCTCGCGCAGTCGCCGGAGCCCGACGCCGAAGTGAAGCTCCACGTCGCTGCGGGAGGCGCGGACCGCGCCGGAGTCGCGGGGAAGGACGAGTTCGCCGCGTATCCGCGGTACTACCAGGACACGAACGACCTGCTGCTGCGGCGCGCGGAGGACGGACGGCCGCGCAATCCGAACCCGAACGGATCGAACGGCGGCATCACGCCCGGGATGGCGAAGAACAACTACATCCTGCGCACCTACGCGATCCGCAACGTCAACGCGATCGACGTGCAGTCCTACCTGTTGCGCGCGCTCGCCTATGAGGGCGGGATCGTCGAGGTGATGGGGAAGCAGGACCTGAAGGACAAGGACGGCGTGCCGGTGCAGTTCGTGTTCGTCACCGCGCCCGACTTCATGATCCCCGGCATCGACGAAACGATCGCGCGGATCGACGTGCCGGGGTTCGCATTCAATGACGGGACGGGCAACGCGAACCAGCGCGGTCAGGCCGGATGCACCGCCTATGTCGGGAAGCACCGGACCGCCGGCGAGCTGAAAGCGATCCTCGCGGGCACCGAGCTCGGCAACGTCGGACAGTTCTATTACGCGCCGTTCGCCGACAACGCGCTCAACACGATCTACCTGTCCGAGAACCCCTCCGACGTCGCCGACGATCTCGGCGCGCTCGAGCTGTTCGATCGCCCGCCGCTGCAGGCGGAGTTCGAAGTCACGATCTTCGAGGTCGACGACGAGGAGTTCCAGGACGTCGGCCTCGACTGGGAGGCGTGGAAGCGCGGCATCGCCGGACAGTTCACGCTCTCCGACGTCTCCGGCGACGGGAAGAAGAAGTCGATCGACACGATCCTCTCGCTCGACGCGGCGGACGTCGCGGACTTCCTGAACTACCTGGTGCAGAACGGCAAGGCGAAGATCGACACGACCGCGAAGATCCTCTCGATCAACTCCGAGGACAATCCGGGCCAGCTCTCGGGCGGCGCGAAGGGAGTTGCCACCGCGACGCCGGCGGTCTTCCGCAGCGTGCGGCTCCTGCCGTTCACCGTGCTGCAGAACTCGTCGGGCAGCGCGGGCGGTCCCGGCGAAGGCGGCGTGCGCAGCGCGGTCGACGCGTCGGTGTTCGAAGGCGTCGAGGTCACGATCCTCCCGTTCATCGCCGCCGACTCGATCACCGCGGACGTGACGGTGCGCGTGAACAGCGTGGTGGGGGAGGATCGCGCGGAGCGCGTCCCGAACGTCGCGTCGCGCGAGGCGCGCAGCGTCGTGAACATGAAGCCGGGCGAGAAGTACCTGCTCGGCAGCTTCGTGAAGGAGACGCGCGTCGACGCCGAGTCCGGCGTCCCGGTGCTGAAGTCGATCCCGTTCCTCGGCGCGCTGTTCCGCCGCGACGTGACCGTCGATCGCAAGAGCGAGCTGGTCGTGTTCGTTCGGCCGCGCATCATCGCCGCCGGCGTGGCGGACGGCGTTCCGAAGTGAGCGGCGCCCGCCCTCAGCGCGTCGCGGCGCGGCGTTCGCCCGACGCGTGGCCGTCGGTCGCTTCGAACGCCGGCGCGCGGATGTACTTCTGCGGCGATTCGAGCGCGTCGGAGACCGCCCGGCGGATCTCGCGCTGGTCGTTCGGATCGATCGCGGAGACGAGCAGCCCTTGGAAGCGCGCGGCGATCGGTGCGAAGTCGTCGGACGCGATGCGATCGCGCTTGTTGAACAGGAGAATCTGCGGCCGCGCCGAGAGGCTGAGCTCCTTCAGCGTCCGATCGACCGCTTCGATCTGATCGAGCACCGCCGGGTTGCTCGCGTCGGCGACGTGGATCAGGAGGTCCGCTTCCTGCAGCCCTTCGAGCGTCGCCCGGAACGCGTTCACGAGGTCGACCGGCAGGTCGCGGATGAAGCCGACCGTGTCGGTGAGCACCGTCTCGCGGTACTCGAACGACGGGCTCGGCGGAACGTGCAGGCGCCGCGCGGTCGGATCGAGCGTCGCGAACAGCTTGTCCTCGGCGATCGTCGTCGCGCCGGTGAGCGCGTTGAACAGCGTCGACTTGCCGGCGTTCGTGTAGCCGACCAGCGAAACGACGCGCGTCTGGTTGCGCGAGCGCTGCTTGCGCTGCTCGTTGCGGCGCTTCGAGAGGTCGGTGATGCGGCGGTCGAGATCGGCGATGCGGTCGCGCAGGCGCTGGCGCGTCAACTGGGCCTTCGTTTCGCCCGCGCCGCGGTTCGAGCCGATGCCGCCGCGGATGCGCGCGAGATCCTGACGCACGTTCGCGACGCGCGGCATGAAGTACTTCAACCGCGCGAGCTCCACCTGCAGCTTGCCGTCGGTCGACTGCGCGCGCTGCGCGAAGATGTCGAGGATCAGCGCAGTCCGGTCGACGACGCGGAAACGGATCTGCTCCTCGAGGTTGCGCGCCTGGACCGGCGACAACTCGCGGTCGAACGTCACGAAGTCGGCGTCACAGCGGATCGCGCGCAGCTCGACCTCCTCGGCCTGGCCCTTGCCGATGTAGGTGCGCGGCTCGACGTGCCGGACGCGGATCGCCATGCGATCGACGACCGCGGCGCCGGCGGATCGCGCGAGCTCGGAGATCTCCGCGACGGCGTCCTCCTCCGCGACGCCCTGGCCGTCGACGAGCGCGATCACCAGCGCGCGCTCCTTCCCCTTCACGGCGCGCACGCGCGGCGCGGCCTGCGCGAACTCCTGCTCGAGCGCCTGGATCTGCTCGTCGAAATCGTCGGGCAGCTCGCCGGGGCGGATGTCGCCGGACGGCTCGTAGCGCCGGCCTTCGGGGTTCGGCGGCAGGAGGTGCGCGGTGCGCACGCACTTCGCGGTGCCGTTCTTCTGCGCGACGACCTCGACCAGGCAGTCGAGTCGGAAGTGCAGCAAGTCCGCGAGATCGTTGTTGCCGATCTTGTCGCCCTTGTCGCCGCGCGCGCCGTCGAGCACGGTTTCGATCAACCGAACTCCGCGCAGGCGCGAGGGGCCGGCGCGATCCGGCCCCGGATCGGGGACCTCGAGGTGCGTCGCGCTGCCGAGGATCACCTGCAGCACGTGACCGCCGCGATCGACGTACAGGCCGATGCGTCGGTTCAGGCGCACGGTCAGCGCGGCGAGTTCTTGCGCGAGATCGGGGGAGACCGCGAGGTTCTTCGGGACGCGCCTGCGTTCGAGGCGCTCGAGGTGCTGGACGTCGCTCTTCTTGAGTCCGAGAAGCTTGCCGAAGATGGGTTTGGTCATCGGATCCGGATCGGGACGGGAGACGCGGCGACGATACTCCGGCGCGGAACGCGCGGCAATCGGAGCGGCGCACGCTTCACGGGAACTGAACGCTCGCGATCTCGCGGATCGCCCCGTCCTTCAACTCGGCGACGTGCACGTGATCGCCCGCGCGGCTCGTGAACAACACGCGCCCGTCCGGCCGTCCGGGGATCTTGATGACACCGAACGGCGGCAGCTCGGGGTCGATGCGCGTCGACTTGAGCGGGAGCTGCACCTGCTCGAACATCATCCCGTTCACCCACACCGTCACGCCGGAGCCGCGGATCACCGCCGCTTCGTCGAGGCCGTCGGAGCGCGTGAAGTGCCCGGGCACGATCGTCGTCGGAGCCCACGCGATGCCGAGCTGGCCGATGATGCTCGGGATGTTCGCCGGCGCGCGCGTGCCGAGCACGAAGCCGCCGATCTTCTTGGTCTGCTGCGAATAGGCGAGCACGCTCATGCGGGACGGCAGCACGAAGTGCCCGATGCAGAACTGGAGGTGCGGCATCGTCGACGCGAGCACCTGCACCGGCGGGCCGAGCATGTCGAGCTTCTTGCCGAACGCCATGATGATCGGCGGGCCGGTGGGCCCGGTCGTGACGAACAAGACGTCCATCGCGCCGTCGTCGTCGAAGTCGGCGGGCAGCCCGCGCAGCTCGGCGATGTCGTCGGGAACCTCGACGCGGCCGCCGGGGACGGAGCCTTCGCCGCCGGAGAGCCGGAAGCTCTTCCACACCAACTCGCTCGTGCGCGAGGTTCCGACCACGACAAACTGGTCGGGGTCGCCGGGCACCGGGAGGATCGACGCGCGCGCGGTCGGCGCCGGCAGGTCGATCGGGATGCGCTGGCACGCGGGCTCGGTCCAGTCGCAGCGGAACGCGACCGGCGCGCCCTGGACGACCGTCGCGAACACGAGCGCGTCGCGCGCGCCGTCCGCCCGCTTCACGCCGACGCCCGCGCACTCCGGCGCGCGCGCCGCGAAGCGCGGCAGATCGGGCATCGTCTTCGGCGCCGGCACGAGCTGCTTCTCGACGAGGAACGCGAACAGCTCCTCCGCGAACACGCCGAGCCCGATCGGGTTCGCGTGGATCGAGTCGGTGCCGGGCCACGGGTCGAGGAACAAGAGCTCCGGGTCGAGCTTCGCGAAGATCGACGCGAGGTCGAATCGCACCGCGCCGCTCTTCGCGCACGCGGCTTCCTCCGCCGCATGCATGCGATCGAAGCGCGCGACCATCTCCTTCGCGATCTCGCGCACGCCGGGCGCGACGTCGATGTTCAGGTCCGGTCGCACCGCGAGCGGCTGCGCGATCACCACGAGCTTCGCGCCGATTTCGTCGCACGCGCGCTTCAACAGCTCGACGTTCTCGCCGTGCTGGTCGGGCGGAACGCGGCTCGGCTTCCCGTTCCACTTCGGATCGAACGGGTTGATCGGCTCCGGTCGCGGCGGCTGCGAGCCGCGGAACGCCTCGCCGATCCGCGCCAGCAGGCGCGAGCGTGCGAGCAGTCGCTGCACCCGCGCCATCGGTCGCGCGTTCTCCGCGGCGCGCTCGCGATCGGTGCGGAAGTCGGCATCGACCTTCGCGTCGTTGTACCCGTAGCAGAACGTGACGATGTCCGGCCGCAGCCGCGCGAGGTCGCGGCGGAACAGCGTCAGCCCCATGAACGAGGTGCTGCCCGGGATCCCGGCGTTCATCACCTCGACCTTGCGATCGGGGAACGCCTCCTGCAGCAGGTTGCCGAGCTCGCGCGGGTAGGTCGTGAAGTTGCCGAACGCCGTCGAGTCACCCAGGCAGACGACGCGCAGCGAGTTCGGCGCGCGCTCGTCCGGCGGCGCGGGGTCGCGCGTGCCGAAGCGATTGGTGTGCACGACCCAGGCCTGGAAGTCGGAGGTCGCGTTCGGCTTCAGCGTGTAGAAGAGGTCGGGGTCGAAGCGGCTCCAGTCGCGCACTTGCTTGTCGGCGACGATGATGTCGTCGGGCGCGCGCGGCGGAGCGGCGGGGAGGATCAGGCGCGCGACGCCTTCGATCGCGAGCAGGACCACGGGCGGCCCGCACAGCGCGAGAACGAATCGCTTCCAGAGTGCCGGACGTGTCGGGGCCGCGCTCAATTCCCGGCGTCGTTCCAATCGAGGGACCAGATCGTCGCGTCGAACAGATCGAGCAACTCCGCGAACCTTGCCGCGGGACTGACGGCGCGCGCGAACGCGATTCCGTCGGCACCGTCGACGCTCGGCAGCGCGAGACGCAGTTCCCGCACGGGACGACCTTGCGCAACGAAGGCGACACGGTACCAGAACGTCGTTCGCCCCCGCTTCTCCTCGACGCGGGATTCCTCGACGCGCACGCTCGTGTTGCCGGCGGCCTCGAGCTCCGCGACGAACGCCGCGCGGTAGCTCTCCGCGGCGCCGCCGAGCTGACCCTTCGCGGGAGCGTGCGCGACGCCGAACTCCACGCGCGTCCCGTCGTCCTCCGCCGGCGCGAACGTCGACGCACCGATCGATCGCCAGCCTTTCGGCGCGCGGAAGCGGATGCGTCCGGTCGCGAGCGGCTCGCCGAGCTCCGGCGCGACGGCGCGCGTCAGGGTCTGGAACGTGAGCGCGGACGCATCGAAACCCGAGCGCAGGATCGCGAGCTCGCTCGCCGCGCACGAGAACGTCAGCTCGAACCCGCCCGCGTCGGTCGCGACGATCGTGCGGTATTCGACTTCGTCGCCGCGTCCCAGCGTGAAGCGCGACGCGGGCCGGCGGTTCAGGAGGCGGCGATCCGGCGCGGCGACCACGGCGAAGCCGTGCGCGCCGGCGTCCGCGGCGGTGCGGTTCGCCGCGGCGAGCGCGTCGCCGTTCTCGCACGACGTCGTGCGGACGACCAGCGCGTTCGACGGCGACTTGGTTTCGCGGTCGACGAACACGGCGAGCGCGCCGGCGAAGTCCGGGTCGTTCGCGGAATGCGGCTCGCGCACCAGCCGCACCGGCGGGCGGATCGAGTAGCCGTGCTCCGAGTCCGTGAAGCGGTCGCCGAGCGCGTTCTCCGGGCGCGGCTCGACCGAACGGAGGCGCAAGACGGCGGCCGTGAACGCCGATTCGAACGCGGCGAACCGGTTCTTCGGCGCAGATGCGACGATGCGGATGCGCCGGCGCGGCAGGTCGACGAGCCATTCGATCGTGCGGTGCTGCGCGTCGCGGTCGGCCGCCGCCGCCGCGATCGCGTGGAACGGCCCGACGTCAACCGCATGCAGCGCGGCGCCCGCGCCGAACGCGTTCGCCGCGGCGTCCGCGAGTGGCAGGTCGAGATCGACCCGCTCGGCGTCGATCTCGAACGTCGCGCCGAGGCCGAAGTGCGGCGGCGTCTCGAACCCGCGCAGGAGCGGCAAGCCGTCGTCGCTCGCTCCGCTTTCGAACTTCGCGGGCACCGTGAGCCCGAACCCGCGCGGCGCGTCGACGACCTGGGCGCCGGGGTCCGTCGACCACGGCGTGTCGATCGCCGTCACCGACAGCGCGGTCGCGACGAATTCGTCGGCGCGATCGAGGATCACGTCGCGGCGACCGACGAGCAGGAGCGCGATGCGACGATCCTGCTCCGCGGCCGCGACCAGCCGCGCGGCGGTGGTGTCGTGCTCGCCGGTGAGATCGAGCAACACGCGCGCGTCCGGCGCCGCCGGGCGGTCGAGATCGATGAACTCCGGCAGGAAGAAGCGCGCGACGCCGATCGCGGCCTTCTCGAGTTCCGCCGCGCTGGCGTCGGCGGCGACCGGGAGGACGAAGACGTCGAGCCGCGCCACCGACTGGTCGGCGATGCGCAGCACTCCACTCCAGACGGCGGGAGGCTCCGGCACCTGCGCCGCGACGAATCCGGGCCCGGGGGTGAACCGGAGCAGCGCGGCCGGAATCTCGGCGACGTCGCCGGCGGGCGGGGCGGCCGCGAGCAGCGCAACAAGGAGGGGGAGCGATGTCATGGGGCCGGAAACGTCCGCGACGTCGGTTGCTTCCGGCACAGCGTAGGATTCCACGATGCCGTCCGCGCCGTTCTCGTCGACGCCCGTCCCGAAGTCGCCGCGCGTCGTCATCGTGGGCGGGGGCTTCGCCGGCCTGTTCGCCGCGCGCGCGCTCGCCAAAGCGCCGGTCGAAGTCACGGTCGTCGATCGACGCAACCACCACCTCTTCCAGCCGCTCCTGTACCAGGTCGCGACCGCCGCGCTCGCGGCGCCCGACATCGCCTCGCCGATCCGGCGCGTGCTGCGCAACCAGAAGAACGCACGCGTGCTGCTGGCGGACGTCGCGGCCGTCGACGTCGCCGCGCGCCGACTGACCGTCCCCGATCTCGCGGGCGGCACGATCGAGTACGACTTCCTGATCCTCGCCCCGGGCGCGGTCGACCACTACTTCGACCACCCCGAGTGGAAGAAGCACGCCGTCGGCCTGAAGAGCGTCGACGACGCGTTCGAAGTGCGGCGGCGGATCCTCCTCTCTTTCGAGGCGGCGGAGCGCGAGCCCGATCCCGCGCGGCGCGCCGAGCTGCTCACGTTCGTGATCGTCGGCGCCGGCCCGACCGGCGTCGAGATGGCGGGCGCGATCGCGGAGATCGCGCGGTTCACGCTGACGCGGAACTTCCGCAACTTCGAGCCGGCGGATTCGCGCGTGGTGTTGATCGAGGGGCGCGAGCGCGTGCTGCCGACCTGGCCGTCGGATCTCTCCGCGAAGGCGGCGGCGCAGCTCGCGAAGTTCCGCGTCGAGCTGCGCCTGAATGCGCGCGTGACGGCGATCGACTCGAATGGCGTCGAACTCGGCGGCGATCGCATCGCGACGCGCACGATCGTCTGGGCCGCCGGCGTGCGCGCGTCGCCGCTGCTCACGACGCTCGGCGCGCCGCAGGACCGCGCGGGCCGCGTGCTCGTCGCGCCGGATCTCTCGGTGCCGGGGCACCCCGAAGTCTTCGTCATCGGCGACGGCGCGGCGGTGAAGTGGAAGGACGGCCTCGTCCCCGGCGTCGCGCCGGCGGCGATGCAGATGGGCAAGTTCGCCGCGCGTTGCGTGACGCGCCGGCTGCGCGGCGAGCCGAGCCCGCCGTTCGCGTACCGCGACAAGGGCTCGCTCGCGACGATCGGCCGCCGCGCCGCCGTCGCCGACTTCGGCCGGTTGAAGTTCTCGGGCCCCTTCGCGTGGCTGATGTGGCTCTTCATCCACATCTTCTTCCTGATCGGTTTCCGCAACCGCGTGGTCGTGATGATCGAGTGGGCGCTCGCGTACTTCAGCTTCCAGCGCAGCGCGCGCGTGATCCTCGAGGAAGGGCGGTGAGCCGCGCGGCGTTCGATCCGGACCGGTTGATCCCGCACGTCGCGCCGCTCGCTCCCATCGCCGCCGCGCGCTCGGTACCGTCGCGCGCCCGATGCATGATCGTTCGTACTTCGATTCGAGGCGTCGCTCCGCGGCGCTCCCGCCGTCGCCGCGCCGCGACGCTCGCCACATCGTTGTCGTGGCTGCTCGCGGCCGGCTGCGTGGAGCGGTCGACCGACGGCGCGACGACGGTCGTCCGTTACGAGTGGTGGTTGCCGGTCCTGGCGCTCGCGGGCGGGATCGCGTTGGTCGCGATCGCGCTTCGAGTGCGATGGGCGACGTCCTGGCGCCGTTGGATGACGGTCGCGGTGGGCGCGCTCATCGTGTTCGGACTCGCGCCCGGTTTGTACCTCTCGAGCGTCACCGTCGAGCCGACGGGTTTCTCGGTGCGTGGCGGTCTGTTCGGGATGACGGCGAGCGACGACTTGAAGTTCGCGGACGTCGCCGCGATCCACGTCCGGCAGGAGATGAGCGGCAGCCGCGCGACGCGGATGATCGAGGTGCTCTACTTCGACCGGAAGAACGGCGAACCCGTTCGCAGTCCGCTCGACAACGACGTCGTCATCGCCGGCGCCGTCGCGATCGTCGCGCAGGCCAAGGCGCTGTCGATCCCGATCAACGAAAAGTAACGGAGCGTCCCGCTCCGAGGAGAGATCCGATGCTGCGTTCGATTCCCGTCCTGCTCGCGATGTCCTTCGCCACCGCGGCGCCGCCGTCGCTCGCCGCGCCGCAGCAGCGCGCCGTGCTCGTCACCGGCGCGAGCACCGGCATCGGCCGCGCGGCCGCCGAGCGGCTCGCGAAGGAGGGCTTCTTCGTCTACGCCGGCGCGCGCAAGGATGCGGACCTCGAGGCCCTGAGCCGGATCGCGAACGTCCAGGGGATCCGCCTCGACGTGACCAAGCAGAGCGACATCGACGCCGCGGTGAAGACGGTGACGGACGCGGGGCGCGGGCTCTACGCGATCGTCAACAACGCCGGCGTCGCGGTCGTCGGCCCGCTGATCGAGTTGAGTGAAGACGACCTGCGCTACCAGATCGACATCAACGTGTTCGGCCCTTACCGCGTGACGAAGGCGTTCGCGCCGCTCGTGATCGCGAGCAAAGGACGGATCACGACGACCGGATCGATCTCCGGGTACATCGGCTGGCCGATGGGCGGCGCCTACGTGATGAGCAAGCACGCCGTGGAGGGGTACACCGAAGTCCTCGCGGCCGAGCTCGCATCGTTCGGCGTCGAGGTCAGCGTCGTCGAGCCGGGGAACTACCGCTCCGAGATCGGCAAGGGCGTGCAGCAGCGGCTGAAGGACGGCGGCTACGGCGGCAAGGGGTCGCTCTACCAGAAGCAGATCGCCGCGATGGCCGCCGAGCCGGACGATCGCGACGGTCTCAAGGAGCCCGACGAAGTCGCCGACGCGATCTTCCACGCGCTCTCCGATGAGCACCCGAAGCGCCGCTACATGGTGGTCCCGGATCGGAAGGAAGCGGACTGGACGCTGACCGCGGCGATGAAGCGCGTCGTCCAGTTGAACGAAGGACAGCCGTACGAATGCGACCGCGACGGACTGGTCGCGCTGCTCGACAAGACGCTGGGTCCGGCGGCGACGTCCGGCGATGACGCCGACGCGGGCGGCGATGCGAGCGCCGACGCGAAGACGCTCGCGAAGCTCGACGACGACTGGAGCAAGGCGGCGGTCGCGCGCGACGTCGAGAAGCTCGCGTCGTTCTACGCGGACGACGCGATGGCTTACCCGCCGAACGAGCCCGCGGCGGTCGGGCGCGACGCGGCGAAGAAGGTGTGGGCCAAGTCGTTCGCCGACCCGAGCTTCACGATCTCGTGGACCACGACGCACGCCGAAGCGACCGGCGACTGCGGCTTCACGTCCGGCACGTACGAGGACTCGTTCGACGGCGAGGGCGGCAAGCGCGTCCGCGAGACGGGCAAGTACCTCTGTGTGTGGAAGCGACAGAAGGACGGCTCGTGGAAGGCGGTCCACGACATGTGGAACTCCGACTCGAAGTGAGCCGGGCGGCGCCGCACGCCGACTACTTCATCCAGTCCTTCGCCCAGTAGCGGTCCCACGAGTCGGCGAGGATCACCACGACCGGTCCGGTGACGTCCGGCCGCTCGGCGGTGCGCAGCGCGGCGACGACGGCAGCGCCGGACGAGCCGCCGCACAGTAGCCCTTCCTCGCGGATCAGGCGGTGGGTCATCGCGAACGAGTCGGCGTCGCTCACCC